>USBX01000015.1 GCA_900552995.1 uncultured Collinsella sp. | reverse complement strand
ACGAGATTAGCGAGTGTCTCGTGGGCTCGGAGATGTGTATAAGAGACAGTCAGTACCGTGACGCTCGTGGGCCTGGCCATGGGAACGACGGTCATCGTCGGCCACGCCGTGGGTTCGCGCCGCTTCGACCGCGCCGAGACCGCCATCGGCAACACCATCACGCTCTTTATGGGTGTCTCGGTGGTGCTGGCCGCTATCTTGCTCGCACTGTGCCCGCAGATCGTGGCGCTCATTGGCACGCCGGCCGAGGCGGTCGAAGGCACCGCCGCCTACCTGCGCATTTGCTTTATGGGCATTCCGTTTATCGCCGCATACAACATCCTCTCGGCCATCTTTCGCGGGCTGGGCGATTCGCGCTCGCCCATGTACGTGATTGGCGTGGCATGCATCATCAACATCGCGCTCGATTTTCTGTTTATCGGCCACATGGGGCTCGGCCCCGTGGGCGCGGCGCTCGGCACGGTGACCGCGCAGACGGCCAGCGTTGCCCTCGCGCTCGTGTGGCTCAAGAGCCGCCGTACGCACATTCACCTCAAGCGCAGCGACCTGCGCCCCCAGCCCGAGGTGCTCGGCAGCATTCTTAAGATCGGTGTGCCCGTGGCCGTGCAGGACGGCTGCATCCAGGTGGCGTTTATGTTCATCACCGTCATCGCCAACCACCGCGGTCTGGTCGACGCCGCCGCCGTAGGCTTGGTCGAAAAGATGATCAGCTTTTTGTTTATCGTGCCGAGTTCCATGGGCGCTACCGTCAGCGCGCTCACGGCGCAAAACGCCGGCGCGGGCAAGGGTGACCGCGCGCGTCAGGTACTCAAGGACGCCATGACCATCTCGGCGGTGTACGGCTGCCTGATCACGGTGCTGATGTGGCTGGTGGCGCCGGCGTTTATCGGCTTTTTTGCCAAGGACGCTGCAGTGGTCACCGCCGGCACCGGCTATATGCGCAGCTACATTTTCGATGCGATTTTTGCCGGCATCCACATTTGCTTTAGCGGCTTTTTCGCTGCGTACGGCAAGAGCTACATCGGCTTTGCGCACAACGTGCTGGCCGTGGCGCTCATTCGCGTGCCCGGCGCCTGGCTGCTGTCGAACGCCTATTCCGACACGCTGTTTCCCATGGGTATCGCTTCGCCGTGCGGATCGATTTTGTCGGCAGTCATCTGTGTTGTCGCGTTTACCGTGCTCAACCGGCGCGGGGCTTTTGACAAACTGGTGGCGTAGCGAGGCGACGCGGGCCTAGCGCCTCTCCCCTGTTTTACCGAAAGGAGCGGTCCTGTGACCGACATGCCAAGCGAACACACCGAGGGCCTGCTCCGCATTGGCGAGGTGGCGCGCTTGCTCAATTTGAGCGTGGGCACACTGCGCCATTACGAGCAGATGGGGCTGTTGGAGCCGGCATATGTCGATCCGGCAAGTGGGTACCGCTACTACGGATCGCGGCAGCTCTCCACCCTCAACACCATCGGCAACCTGCGCGTTCTCGACTTGCCGTTGACGCAGATTCGCGAGTTTGTCACTACGCGCGATATGGATTTGATACAACGGCAACTGACCAAGCAACAGGAGTTAATTGAGCACAGGCGACGTGAGTTGGAGCGCATGTCGCGCAAGATTGACCAGCGGCTTGCCTTGCTTCATGGCGCTTTGAATGCTGATCTCGACACCATTAGCGAAATCGAGGAACCCGAACTTCGCTGCGCCACGCTGCACGAGCGCGTCAATCCCACCGACGCCTATTCGCTGGGATGGCATATCCGCCAGCTTCAGCAGGGGCAGCACGAAACCTTTGCCTATCTTGGCAATCTAGGTGTGGGCATCGCGCCCGAACGCCTGGCCGGCGGCGACTTTGATGGCTACGACGAGGTCTTTCTGCTGCTCGATGACACCGACGACTACCTGGGTGAAATCGAGACGCGGCCTGCCGCGCACTGCCTGACCATAAGTTTCCGTGGCACGCACGGACAAGCAGCCCCGCGCTACGGGCGGCTGCTCGGCTACATGCACGAACACAACCTGACGCCCGCCGGCCCCTCGCGCGAGATCGCCCTCATCGATGACATCATCAGCGACGACCCAGCAACCTACGTAACGCAGATCACGGTGCCGGTCTCTCTAGGCTAGACCGAGCCTCGCCTCTAACTCGGTCAACGCCTCAAAGGCATCGCGAGATGCACCCGCCGCGCACTCGCGCTCGGCAACGCAAATTCGCATCATTAAGCGCTCTTTTGCCTGCACTTGGGAATGCCTCGCGCGCCCTTCCACCTGCGAGCAATTGCGATTCTCGATATCCATTACGCCTCCGGCACCTCGCCAGTAGCCAAGATCTGCTCGAGTGCGTCCTCATCCAATACAGGCACGCCCAGCTGCTCGGCCTTGGTGAGCTTGGAGCCCGCTTTGGGGCCGGCGACCAGATAGCTCGTCTTCTTTGACACGCTACCCGAAACCTTGGCGCCGAGCACCTTGAGCGCCGCGCCCGCCTCGTCGCGCGTGCGGTTGACGAGCGTGCCGGTGAGCACGAAGGTCAGACCCGCGAGCGGCTGTGCGTCGGCGAGCTCGCCCGCCACGCCGGCATCGGCTGCGGCTTGCGCGTGCGCAGCGCCCAAGTCGACCTCGAGCGACAGGCCCGCCTGGCGCAGACGCTCAAGCACGGCAAGGTTTTCGGGCACGGCCAGGAACTGTTTGACGCTCGCCGCAATCTTGGGACCGATGCCCTCGCACTCGGCAATATCCTCTTCGCTCGCCAAGATGAGCTTGTCAATCGACAGGAATCGCTCGGCGATGACCTCGCCCACGCTCTTGCCCACATGGCGGATGCCCAGGGCAAACAGCACACGCCCGAGTGGCTGGCTCTTGGACTTGTTGAGCTCGGCGATGATTTTCTCGGCCGTCTTGAGGCCTACCGGAATGGGGTCGCCCTTCTTGACGCCCTTTTTGCTGTTGGAGCTGGCGTACACGCGGCCCGTGTCCAGTCCAGCGATGTCGTCAACCGTGAGCTGGTAGAAGTCCGCGACATCATGGATCAGGCCGGCGGCGATCATTTTGTCGACGATCTCGTCACCCAGGCCGTCGACATCCATGCAGCCACGGCTCACCCAGTGGAGCAGGCGCTCCTTGAGCTGCGCGGGGCAGTCGATGGACACGCAGCGGTAGGCAACCTCACCGTCCTCGTGAACCACGGGGCTGCCGCACACGGGGCAGACCTCGGGCATGCGCCAGTCGACCGAATCGGCCGGGCGCTTGTCGAGCACCGGGCCCACGACCTCGGGGATTACGTCGCCTGCCTTGTGCACGATGATAGTGTCGCCCTCGCGCACGTTTTTGCGACGGATCTCATCGATGTTGTGCAGCGTGGCGCGCGCGATGGTGGAGCCGGCAACTGTGACCGGATCGAACTCGGCGACCGGCGTGAGCACACCGGTGCGGCCCACCTGGATGCGAATCTCGCGCAGGACGGTCTGCTTTTCCTCGGGCGGGAACTTAAAGGCAATGGCCCAGCGCGGTGCGCGGGCGGTAAAGCCCAGGTCGAGCTGCTGCTGAAAGCTGTCCACCTTTACGACCACGCCGTCGATGTCGTAGTTCAGGTCGCCGCGATGCTCGAGCGCCTGGGCGCAGAACTCGTGAACCTCGGCGGGCGTGGCACAACGGGCCACGTTGGGGTTGACGCTAAAGCCGGCGCTGCGCAGCCAGTCCAGAAACTCGCGCTGGCTGTGAACGTGCAGCGGGTCGGTATCGGCAATGGCGTAGATAAAGGTGGCGAGGTCGCGACGTGCCGTGACCTTGGGATCCTTCTGGCGCAGGGATCCTGCAGCGGCGTTGCGCGGGTTGGCGAAGGGGTCGCGCCCCTCGGCATCGGCCTCGTCGTTCAGACGCACAAAGCTGCCCTTGGGCATATAGACCTCGCCGCGTACTTCGATGGTATGCTCGCGGTCGACGCCCATGTGGGCGAGCGCCGGCTCGGACAGGTGCATGGGAACATCTTTGATGGTACGCACGTTGAGCGACACGTCCTCGCCCGTGGTGCCGTCGCCGCGCGTGGCGGCGCGTACGAAGGTGCCGTTTTGGTAGGTAAGCGCGACGCCCAAGCCGTCGATCTTGAGCTCGCAGGTATAGGTGACGCTACCGGCGCCGAGCGCATCCTCGGTGCGCTGGAGCCACGCGTCAAGTTCGTCCAGGTCCATGGCATCGTCCATGGAATACATGCGGGCCATGTGCGTGACCGGCGTAAACTGCTCGCTCACGTATCCGCCCACGCGCTGGGTATAGCTGTCGGGCGTCACCAGGTCAGGATAGGCCGCCTCAATCTCCTGCAGCTCAACGAGCATTTTGTCGAAGGCGGTGTCCGTAATCTCGGGTGCGTCGAGCATGTAGTAGCGGTACGCGTGGTAATCGAGCTCGTGGCGCAGCTCGGCCGCGCGCGCTGCCGCCTGGGCACGGGCGTCGGTCGGTGCGGCGGCATCCGCGTTCGCGGGCGTTTCGGTATCGATGTCCACACCGTCACCAAACAGGCTCGATTGCTCCATAGCGGCACTCCTTCGCTCGATTTCAAACGGATACAAGAGTACCACCGGTCGCAACGGGGTCGAATAGCGGTCTCAAACCGCACCGAATCGGCAGCAGCCGAACCGGGGTGGATCGCGCGATCAAACCATGCCCCTGCCATTTCTTAAATGATCCGTTTCCCCGTCCCCAACGGATCAATAAGAAAAGAGGGGCTGTCCCGCGTTGGCGGAACAGCCCCCTCTGGCCTCGATATGTGCGATACAGCTCGTTAGAAACCCTGGCCGTTGCCCTGACCCTGGCCCTGCTGGCCCAGCAGCTCCTCCAGGTACTGGCGCAGCTGCTCGTCGGTAATACCGCCGTTGCCGGTGTCGGTCGAACTGTCGTCCTGCTGCTGGTTCTGCAGCTCCTCATCGGAGCCCAGCTCGACGGTGACCTTCTTCTCTTCCTTGCCGCGCATGAGCGTGATCTCGACCTTCTCGCCCACCTCGTGGCTGCGCAGCGCGATGATCAGGCCGTCAGCGCTTGTAATCTCGTCATCGCCCAGCTTGGTGATGACGTCACCCTCCTGGATGCCGGCCTTGGCAGCGGGGCCGTCCTCGACGACGCTCGCCACGTAGGCACCGCTATCGGTGCTCAGCTTGTTGGTGCGGGCGTTGAGCGCGTTGACGCTCGAAAGCGTGGCGCCCAGATACGGATGCACCGGCGTCTTGCCGTCGATAATCTGGTCGGCGATGTTCTTGGCATAGTTAACGGGAATGGCAAAACCAACGCCCGAGCTAGAACCCGAGTAACTCTCGATGAGCGAGTTGATGCCCACGAGTTCGCCGTTGTCGTTAACAAGCGCGCCACCGGAGTTGCCCGGGTTGATGGCAGCATCGGTCTGGATCATGTTGGCATAGATGGT
Organism: uncultured Collinsella sp.; assembly: GCA_900552995.1. GTDB lineage: Bacteria > Actinomycetota > Coriobacteriia > Coriobacteriales > Coriobacteriaceae > Collinsella. The sequence goes on along the minus strand of USBX01000015.1, from coordinate 6,766 downwards.
GTTGCCGCTGGTAGAGCTCATGGCCGTGGAGCGATACAGCGCCGACACGATGCCCGTGGATACAGATTGCTCGTTGCCAAACGGCGAGCCGATCGCCATGACCCACTCGCCCACGTTAAGCTTGGAGGAGTCACCGATCTCGATCGGGGTGAGCTTGGAAGCATCGGCGTCCTTGAGCTTGATGACGGCAAGGTCGCTCGAGGCATCGTTGCCCACGAACTCGGCCTCGTAGGTGGTGCCGTCGTCCATGGTCACCACGTACTGGTCATAGCCATCGACCACGTGGTTGTTGGTGAGGATATGGCCCTCGGTATCGAGCACCACGCCCGAGCCGACGCTGCCCGAGCTGTCCGACTCATCAGCAGACTGCGAAAGCGAGCCATTCTGGCTGCCGCTCGAAGTGGCGGTGATGGAAACCACGGAGGGCAACGCCTTGGCAGAAACGGCCTCGGCCAGCGTGGTGCCCTCGGAATCAATCGTAATCTTTTGCGTCGACGAGCCAGATGCGCCCGCCGTCACGGCATTCTTTCCGCCGCCAATGTTGAGCGTGCCGCTCATAATGAGCGCAATGACCAGCAGGGCACCACATGCGCAGCCGGCGAGTGCCGTAATGAAGATCGGCAGCTTTTTGGTCTTGGTCTTGACCACCGTGTGCTTGTTCACGACCTGTTGGCCGCCCAGCGGCTTGCCGGTCTGCGTGTCGTAGGCCTGCACGTAGGGAATGTTGTTGCCGTCGGCAGGCGTCGACTCCACCTGCACGCGCGGCTGCTGCTGAGTCTCGCCGGCGTTGCCCGCATCCTGGGGACGCTGGGAATCGTTCTCGCTCATAGCTGCGGTCCTTTCGTCAAATAACCAAAGGCCCGCCAAACATGTGGCGGGCCATCATTGTTCATGTTGAGTTGTACCCCAATATGCGAGCGCAAGTGTATGAGAACGCAATCTTTTAGGAAGGCTTAAGTTCTGCTTCAAACTCGAAAGGAACCCGCACCTGCGTCAAAACCACCACAAAGGTGCCTGTCCCCTTTGCGGTGGAAATCTAGTCCTTAAACAGATAGCCCACGCCGCGGACGGTGGTGATGTGCGCCGCGATCTGCGGGCCCACCTTGGAGCGGATGCGTCGGATGTGCACGTCGACGGTGCGCGTGCCGCCGCAGTACTCAAAGCCCCACACGCGGTGCAGCAGCACCTCGCGGCTGTAGGCGCGATTGGGATGCGTCGCCAAAAAGCTCAGCAGCGAGTACTCCATCAGCGTCAGGTCGATGGGCTCGTTATCGAGTGTCACCTGGTAGGTAGCCAGATTAATCTCGAGGTTATCGATGTTGAGCACATCGTCGGCGGCGACGGTCTCCTCCTCGCCCATCAGGCGCTGCGCACGAGCCTTGAGCTCGTTGGGCGTCGCCGTGGGGCACACAAAGTCGGCATGCGCGTGATTCGGCAGGCGCAGGGTACCGAGCGCCTCCTCGTCGACGATCACCAACATGGGGACACCGCCGCGATCGTCAAGCCACTTGGCAATCTGATCGATGCGGTCGCTGCGGATGCCGTCGGAATCGAGGATCAGCAGGTCAAAGTCGTGCGCCGCAGTTGGCGAATCAGGGGTTGCCAGGCTCACCTCGACACCCAGGGTAGTCGTCAAGCTGCGGGCAAACTCGTGGAAGCGCGTCGTGCGCGCCATGAACAGGGCACTCTTTTCGGACATATCGGCCTCCAAAGAAATGAGCTCAATCGTACTGGAACAAGCCAGCGCGATTAGGAGTTCGCCAGGTAGTGCTTGATCTCCCACTCGGTGATCGTAGACTCAAACTTATGCCACTCGTCGCGCTTCTTTTTGAGGAAGAAGCTGTGAATGTGCTCGCCGAGGGCATCCTTCATAAACTGCGAGTCCTCAAACACATCGAGCGCCTCTTTGAGCGAGCGCGGCAGCGGCGCGTAGCCGGCCTCGACCATCTGACGGTCGGTAAGCTTGAGCGTCTCGGCCGTGGCCTCGGGCGGGAGTTCCAGCTTGCGCTCGATGCCGTCCAGACCAGCCGCCAGCGTGACGGCGTTGACCAGGTACGGGTTGGCCATGGGGTCGGGACTGCGCAGCTCGATGCGCGTGGACAGCGGCTTGCCGGGCTTGTAGACCGGGATGCGGACCATACTCGCGCGGTTGCGCAGGCCCCACGTGGCGTACTGCGGCACGGAATCGCCACCCGTGGTGATGCGCTTGTACGAGTTGACCGTGGGGTTGGTGATGGCGCTGATCTCGCGCGCGTGTGCCAGGATGCCGGCCATGTAGTGCTTGGCGACGTCGGAGAGATGGTACTTCTCGTCGTCCTCGCCCCAAAAGACGTTGTTGCCGTCATGATCGAACAGCGACTGGCACAGGAACATAGCACTGCCATCCTCGCCCGCCAACGGCTTGGGCATAAAGGAGGCGTGGCAACCGCTCTCGTAGGCCTGCTGCTTAATGATGAGTTTGGCCGTAGTGATGGCGTCGGACATACTCAGGGCCTCGGCGTGGCGCAGGCTCATGCCGTGTTGCGAGCGGCCGGCGGCGTGGAAGGTGTACTCCACGGGCACGGACATCTTCTCGAGCGTGAGGACCGTGTTGCGACGCAAGTCGCGGGCGGCATCGCTCACCGAAAGATCGAAGTAGCCCACGTTGTCAAGCGGCTCGGGGGTATGCTCGTCGGGGAAGTAGTAATACTCCAGCTCGGCACCCACGTTGAGCAGATAGCCAGCCTTCTCGGCCTTGCGGAACATGCGACGCAGGGCATCGCGCGGGTCGCCGGCAAACGGCTTGCGATCGGGAGTGCACACGTCGCAGAACACGCGGGCGACGCCATTGTGGCTCGGGCGCCACGGCAAAATCTGGAAGGTCGAAGCATCGGGAAACGCCAGCATGTCGGCTTCCTCGGGCGTGGCAAAACCCTCGATGGCGGAGCCGTCAAAGCCAATTCCCTCCTCAAAAGCGACCTCGAGGTCCTCGGGGCTAATGGCAAAGTTCTTGAGGCGGCCGAGAATGTCGACAAACCACAGACGAACAAAGCGGATGTCACGTTGCTCTACGGAGCGGAGTACGTAATCGATGTTCTGCTGGTTCATGTCGCTCCCCTTTCTTTCGGGCGGGTTTCGACTGGTCTATATCGCAGATACTATCGCAGAAAAATGTTTCCGCAGGGTTAAAGCGTATCAAGCGCTCAAAAAACGTGCTTGAGCAGGCCGTTGCGAACGAGCGGCTAGCGCGAGGTCGAAGCGCGGTGTTCGATGCGGCCGGGTATCTCGATGCGCTTGGGGGCGAGCTTTGCGGCATCGCCCACCGTAGTGGTAACGATGTCGATGCGCTCGGAGAGACGCTCGACTACGCGCTCGGCAATGGTGAGGGTGTCCTGCGCGGCCGTGGTCACACCGCCAAAGAGCACATGGTTCCAGGGGTAATCGTCAAACGTCGCGATCTTGAGCCCCGCCGGCAGCGAGGGACCAAGCTGCGCCAGAGCCTCGCTCAGACGCAGGAAGACCAGGCCGTTGACGGCAATGAGGCCGAGCTTTTTACCCGCATACTCGCGGATGGCCTCGTCCAGGCGACTGACGCCCTCGACGCCACCGTCGGCCAGGGTGACGACCTCGCCGGCGAGGCCGCGACGCGAGAGCTCGCCAGCAAATGCCTCGGCGCGCTCGCGACGCACAGGGCTGTCGTCGCTTGCCTCGGTGAGCAGGCACAGGCGCTCGCTGCCCGCAGAGGCCAAGGCGTCTACCAGGCCGGCGACCAGCTCACGGTTGTTCGATGTCACCAGATCGATGCCACCGTCGGCAACATCGCGGTCGAGCAGCACGACGGGCAGGCGTCCCGCAGCCGCGGCAATCGCCTTGTCGTTGCCTCCGCAGGTATTGACGACCAGGCCGTCCACGCCGGCATCGATAAGTCTGGTGAGCGACTCTGCCTCCTTGGCAGGGTCGTTGCCGCTAATGGCCGTCATGAGCGAGCAGCCGCGCGCGGCGGCGCTGGCGGAAAGCCCTTCGAGCATGGCGCTGGAGAACGGGTTAGCAATGTCGGCCAGAATCACGCCGATGAGGTTGGTGCGTGAGCTGCGTAGATTGCGTGCGGCGGCACATGGGCGATAGCCAGTGCGCTCGATAACCGCCGCGATGCGAGCACGGGTTTCCTCGGTCATCTGCCCGGGGCGGTTGTTGAGATAGCGCGAGACCGTAGCCGGGCTCACGCCCGCCTCGGCAGCAATGTCCTTGATTCTCATCTGCGCCATAGCGCACCCCGTTTCCCAATTGTCGGCAGTCTGAGCCATTTTAGGCATTTTTTTAAAAATCTCGCTTGCAAAACGCTGTAGGTGAGCAACATCGTTTTTGCGTCTCGAGCAGATGCGATGATGGTCTAGATAGACGAGTCTTTAGGCAGCTCAAAGTAGTCGGGATGCAAGGCGATAACCGGGCCCTGCTCCTCGGGCATCAGGTGCAAGTGCGTCTCGGCCAGATAGCTCGCCGTGTCGGTATCGCCCCTCTTAATGGCCTCGAGAATCCGGCGATGCTGCCGACGAATCGGCTCCCAATCCAAATCCTGCGACACCATACGCAACCAGTTGTATCGCTCAAAATGCGTGTTGATGCTCTTCATCCAATCCCACAACATGTGACGACCGGCAATCTCAAAACACGTCTCATGGAACAGGTTGTCCAGATCGAAAAAGCGACGCGTTTCGCTATGGTCGAGCGACTCGGACTCGGTAAGAATCTGCTCAAGCCGCTGCTTTTGCTCGGGCGAAGCGGCCGAACAGCATTTAATAAGCACGCTTCTCTCGAGCTTCTCGCGCAAGAAACAGGCGTTCTCGGCGCGCTCCATGCTGATTTTTGAGACATAGGTGCCGCTTTTGGGACGCGTTTCCACCAGCTCCTGCTCGCGCAGGCGCACAAAGGACTCGCGAATGGGCGTGCGCCCGATTCCCGTCTCCTTTTCCAGACCAATCGCCGAAAGGCGCGTGCCGGGCTTGAGCTCGGCATAGATAATCTTGGAGCGCAGTGCGTTGTATGCCTGATCTTGCAGGCTCTGATAATGCTGGTGTTGTTCCATAAAGCCCTCGGATGAAGCCCACGGTTTGTCGAATTCCACCACGTAATACTATCGCATCGACACGCCCCGGCTCCCGATCAGTCTTTTTGGGACGGGGCTCTTTTAGCTACCCTGGCCCGCAGATCGGCCCCTTGCCACAAAAGTGGCCCATCTGCTACGTTAACACGGATAGCCTCGACCATACCGAAAACCGTGAAAACAAAACCGCAGGTAGACAGCTTGTCAATTATCGAAAAAGCCGACTATGGTTGACCCCTGCGGCTTAAACGTAGTAGATAGGCCCTTTTCGTGGCGCAGCACTACTGCACCCCAAATTGGTACCTCGAGCCTGTTATAAGTTGCTGTGAAATACGGACGGTTGATAATCAAGGCGCGCTATACGGCTTGCTATATTTCACTATACTTTGCTGCACGTCGCTATACTTTGCTATAACTTGACAATAATCGGCCCGTTACCATCCGGGATATTACGGACCCCAAGCCAACGCTGGCTTGGGGTCCGTCTTGTACCATGGCTCTTTTTGACTATGAGCGCTCGTATTTCGTGGCCCGCCCGGTTCCCTGCCTTACGATTGCATTCCGTTCAAGCAGAGATTCGAGTGCCGCCAACGTCCGCATGCGGCTCAGCCCCGTCTGTTTTTCAATCTCGCTTCGCGACATAATTCGCCCGCCCGACAAGGCATTGAGAACCTGGATCTCTTCCTCGGACCCTTCAAAGGCATCGGTAGCGGGCAATGTGACGGCCACCATGCCGCCGCGAACATCAAAAATTGGTTGATTGATCGAATCGCGATAGGCACGTCTAATGCGCGCGATTCCCGTGCCAAATTTCTCGATGTAATCCAGCTTTAAAAAGACCTCGGCGACAATTGGGTTTCTGAGCACGGATATCTGCCCATACAGGTATTGTTCCGTCGTCAAACCGGCGGGCAGTGATCCGGGCGAAGTCACAACAACACGATCGTCGTACAAGGCAATTTGAACATTCGCTCGAACGTCCCACGTCCGATGCACCAAAGCGTTTGCAACAGCTTCGCGGAATGCCTCAAGAGAAATTCGATCGGTTTGGACGCGCTCCATCCCTTCGATACGCTCAAAACGGTAGTAGCGTGCAAACATAGCTACCGCCCTGTCCACCTGCTCAATTGCGGATACATTTGTCGCCGCTTCGCGATCCAAGATCACATCCTCGGTATCGCCAAAACGGACGCAGTCGATGCCCGGAAAATCATTCTTATCCGCCAAAATCGCCGCAGCGTTGGTATAGCCATCTTTGCCGAGCAAGCGAAGCGTGCGCATAATATCCGGCGTTAGCTCGGAAATGCCGAGATGTTCAACACACTTATGCTCGAGCGTGTGAAAACTCAAGTCCTGGCGAGCCGACGTGAGCGCGTCGAACGTTACGTTGCTGCCTTCGAGCGTCAGCCTGCCATACTCAAACCGGTCGACCTCCACCGTTGCCGAATCGTTTCGCCTGTAGGCCTTTCCCTTGCTTCGATAGGGTTTGTCCTGGCCCTCATAAACCGTAAGGATTACGGTCCCGTGTTTCTCATCGGGCTCGAGCGTGTAACGGGGAGCGGGATCCAAGCTGTCATTAATCATGTTCTCGATGCGGAGACACTCTGCGACCGGATCTGCAAGGCCGACAGCCACGCCTGTCTCTTATACACATCTCCGAGCCCACGAGACACTCGCTAATCTCGT
>USBX01000014.1 GCA_900552995.1 uncultured Collinsella sp. | reverse complement strand
GGCTCGGAGATGTGTATAAGAGACAGGCCAGATACATATCCCAGCAGGCTCGCGCTCGCGGTGTTCACGTCCACGCCCACGCGGTTAACGACGTCCTCCACCACGTGGCCCAGGGTGCGCGAGAGCTCGGCCTGGTCAAGGTCGTGCTGGTACTGACCAACGCCGATGGACTGGGGCGGAATCTTGACGAGCTCTGCCAGGGGGTCTTGCAGGCGGCGGCCCAGGCTCATGGCGCCGCGCACGGTGACGTCCAGGTCGGGATATTCCTGGCTGGCGAGCTCGGAGGCGGAGTACACCGACGCGCCGGCTTCGTTGACGATGGTGTAGCGAAGGCTGGGCGCCTGCTCGGCAATGAACTCCGAGACGACTTCCTCGGTCTCGCGGCTGGCGGTGCCGTTGCCGATGACGATGGTGTTGACGCCGTCCTTCTTGACGAGGCGGGCGAGCTCGCGCTTGGTGCCGGCGACGTCGTGGCGCGGCTTGGTGGGGTAGACCACGCCGTGGTCGAGCAGTTTGCCGGTCTCGTCCATGACGGCGACCTTGCAGCCGGTGCGGTAGCCCGGATCGAGCGCGAGCACGCGGGCGCCGCGGACGGGGCGTGCCGAGAGCAGGCCCTCGAGATTCTTGGCAAAGACGTTGATGGCCTCGGTCTGGGCGCGAACGGTGAGCTTGGCGCGGGCCTCGCGCTCCAGTGAGGGGGCCATGAGGCGCTTGTAGCCGTCGGCGATGGCGGCATCGAAGACAGGCGCGAAGACGCCCTGGCGTCGGGGCCAACGGCTGCCGAGGCGTGCCGTGGCGGCGGCGCCGTCGATGTTCACGTGCACGCGGAGCTTGCCCTCGCGCTCGCCGCGGTCGATAGCCAGCACGCGGTGGTTGGGGATGCGGCGCAGGGGCTCGTCATAGCTGTAGTACGGCTCGTAGGGGGTCTTCTCGGTGGGGTCGGTGGCCTCGACGACGATGTCTGCGGTGTTTTGCGTAAAGGCACGCAGGTCGGCGACGTTCTCGGGGTCCTCGGCCACCGTCTCGGCCACGATGTCGGCGGCGCCGGCGAGCGCCTTCTCGGGCGTGTCGAAGCCGGCCCGTTCGTTGACGTATGCCGCAGCGGCGTCGAGTGCGCTGCCCTTGGCCGATGCCTGCATGATGATCATATTGGCGAGCGGCTCCAGGCCGGCCTCGCGGGCCTTCTGCGCACGGGTCATGCGCTTTTTGCGGTAAGGCTTGTAGAGGTCCTCGACACGCTGGAGCTGTGTGGCCTCGCGAATCTGTTGCTCGAGTTCGGGCGTGAGTTTGCCCTGGGCATCGATGAGCAGGATGACGTCCTCTTTACGCTGCTCAAGATTGCGCAGGTAGGACAGGCGCTCGTCGAGTGCGCGCAGGGCGACGTCGTCCATGCCGCCCGTGGCTTCCTTGCGGTAGCGCGAGATAAAGGGAATGGTGTTTCCCTCGTCGATGAGCTTGACGGCCGCCTCGACGTTGGCGGCCTTAAGGTTGAGCTCGCGCGCGAGCTGGGCGATAAGATCCATGAAACTCCTTGCGTTTAAGGTGCGTTTGCAGCACAGAGCTACCAAGGATACCACCTGCCACTTCGCTCAAAAAAGACTGTTTTGGCGCGGAACCACGAAAGCGGCCTATCTACTACGTTTGAACCGTGTGGGTCGACCATCCCCCGGTTTTCCGAAAATCGACAAGCCGTTTACCTGCGGTTTTTATTTCGAGAAATTCGGTATGGTTGAGGGTGATCGGTTAAACGTAGTAGATAGGCACATTTCGTGGCGAACGAACCAAGCTGAGGCGCAAAAAGGCCCCCCGCCTCAGAAAAATCGTTAGCGAAGTAGCAAAATGCCCCGCGGGCACGAGCCTTATCGTCGGCAGCGTCAGATGTGTATAAGAGACAGTGCTCGCGGGGCAAAGAAGAGGGGCTTATTTGTGGCGGACCGAGGGACTCGGCATGGGGTTTCTGCCGCGGCCGCTCTTAAGGCATTACAGCTCGACGAGCTGGCCGGTCTCGGCGGCCTCCTTGATGGCGTTGAGAAGCGTGAGCGTCTTGACGTTATCGGCGGGGGTTACGACGGGCTCAACTTCGCGGCGGACGACCTTCACAAAGTGCTTGAGCTGCATCTTGTGCGGCAGCGCCGGGTCGACGGCCGGAATCTCCATCTGCAGCGGCTTGTGCCAGTTGGAGGCGCCGTCGTAGGAGAACTGATGCAGGCGGGGCAGCGAAAGGGCACCCAAGGTTCCGCCGATAAAGTAGGCGTCGGCGTCGAAGGGGCGGTACTGCGGATCCTCGCGAGCGGTGGCCTCCCAGTTCCAGGGGCTGGCGGTGGCGTCGGAGATGGTCATGCTCGCAAGCGCGCCATCGGCAAAACGGACGTTGACCACGGCGGAGTCCTCGGTCTCAAAACCGCGGGCGGCGCTGGACTGCATACCCTGGACGGCAACGGGCTCGCCCAGCAGATAGCGGAGTAGATCGACGTCGTGAACCAGGTTGACCAGGATCGGGCCGGCGCCCTTCTTGCGGCGCCACTCGACATCGAAGTACTCGTCATTCTTATAGATCATGTAGTGGAAGCTCGACACGGTGAGCTTGCCCAGCTCGCCGGACTCGATGATCTCCTTGGCCTTGTTGACGAAGGGGTTGTGGCGACGGTGCTGACCCACGAGCACGGGCACGCCGGCGGTCTCGGCCTCGGCGGCGAAAGCCTGGGCATCCTCGAGGTCGTTGGAGATCGGCTTTTCGACCAGCGGCACGATGTTGCGCTTGATGGCCTCGCGGGCAACGCCCAGGTGCAGGTCGTTGGGGGTGGCGATGATGACGGCCTCGGGCTTGACCTCGTCCATCATCTGGGCGGGATCGGTGTAAAACGGCACGCCGGCGGCCTCGGCCGTGGCGCGGGCGCCCTCAAAGGCGTCGGCGATGGCGACGAGCTCGGCCTCGGGCTCCTCGGTGACAAAGCGGATGTGGTTGCGGCCCATGGCGCCGGCGCCGATAACGGCAATGCGGACGGGGTTGAGCTCAGACATTTCGACTCCTTAATACTGGTGACCGGTGGAATGCGACAAAGGGACTGTCCCTTTGTCGCATCGGTAAAACTAGGCGGACTTCTTCTTGCTGTCGGAGACCATCATGTAGACGGTGAGCACGACGGCGATGGCGGCGATCACGATGGCACCGTAGAAGGACTGCTGGTAGGCGGCGCTGCCGGCCTCGGCGTGATACAGCACGGCGGTGATGGGCTGGCTGATCCAGGTAGAAGCGGCGTAGCCCAGGAACATGATGCCGTAGTTGACGCCGATGTTGCTGGTACCAAAGGCGCCACCGGTGAGCGGCGGGTAGATGACGAGCAGGGCGCCAAAGCTAAAGCCGAGCAGGGCGAGTGCCACAAAGAACATGCTCTGCGTAAAGCTCATCGACATGATGACAAGCGCGACGATGGTGACGACAAGGCTGATGAGCAGCGACTTGTAGGCGCCGAGCTTGTCGATGATCTGGCCAAAGGACAGACGGCCGACCAGGTTGGCGCAGGTGTTGACGGAGACCACCACACCGCCGAGGGCGACGGCCGCGGCGCTCGTGGGGTCGGCGAAGAGCTGGACGGCGGCGATGGAGGCAACCTTGCCGACGAGCAGGGTGCCCGCGGTGGCGGCAAAGGCGAAGGTGACGATGAGGACCCAGAAGCGCGGGGTCTTGACCATCTCGCCCGGGGTGAGGTCACCAAAGGTGCCGGCATGTGCGCCGCCCTTGGGGGCCTCGAAGCCCTCGGGCAGCCAGCCGGCCTCGGGGGCCTTCAGGAACAGGGCGGAGGCGGCGATCGTCACAAAGAAGATGACGCCGAGCGCCTTAAGGGCGCCAAAGATGCCCAGACTCGGGATGAGCAGCGAGGCGAGCACCGGGGACAGCACGGCGGGGCCGGCGGTCGAAGCGGCCAGGGTGATGCCGGAGGCGAGGCCCTTCTTGTCGATGAACCACTTTTGGCCGGTGGTGAGCGCCGGGTTGTAGCCCAGGCCGTTGCCGATGGCGGCGACGAGCGAGAACCACAGGTAGAACTGCCACGGCTCGGTGACGGTGCCGGACATGAACCAGCCCAGGCCGTAGCACACGGCGGCGGCGATCACGACGTTGCGCGGACCGATCTTGTCGGAGATGCGGCCGGCGAAGATGCCCGTCACGGCCATGATGGTCTGAAAGACCGGGAACGCCCAGGTAAGGGCGCTGGACCACTCGGGGTAGACGGCGAGCAGGTTCTTGCTCACGACGGAATACAGCGCGATGGAGCTGATGAAGAACATGGTGACGCACGCGGCGGAAAGCACGACGGCGCGACCCTTGTTGGAGTTGGTGGAAGCCATTGGACTCTTTCTAATCGATGCGGGGGAGGGGCGGGCACGCCCGCGGAGCCTCCCTGTCAGGCTGGTTTACTGGTCAGTCGGCTTTGCGACGCCGGACTCGTCGGACCAAAGCTCGACGCCCTTGTTCTTGAGGTAGTTGTCGGCAAAGGCGCGGCGGCCGCCGGGCTTGGCGGTGAGGTCGCCCATCATGTTGGAGAAGCCGCCGTCGACCTTGATGGCGTCGCCGGTGGTAAAGTCCGAGCGCTTGGATGCCAGGAACATGACGGCGTTGGCGATATCGCTGACCTCGCCGATGCGGCGCGTGGCGATGAGACGGCTGCGGCTCTTTTCGACCTCGGGGTCGGCGTAGAAGTTGGCCGACATCGGGGTCTTAACGAAGCAGGGCTCGACGCAGTTGGAGCGCACACCGTAGGGGCCCCACTCGGCAGCCAGCATCTTGGACATCATGTTGACGCCCGCCTTGGTGGAGCTGTACACGCCCGAGAACGTCTCGGGGGAGTGGCTGGCAACGGTCGAGATGTGCACCAGGCGACCCTGGCCGGCCTTGATCATCTCGCGACCAAAGCGCTGCGAGGTGATGAAATAGCCGGTGAGGTTGACGTTGAGGACCTCGTTCCAGTCGCTCAGCGGCAGGTCCTCCATGGCGGCGAAGCGCAGGATGCCGGCGGTGTTGACGAGAACGTCGACGCGGCCGAACTCGGCAATGGTGGCGTCGACGGCGGCCTGAACCTCGGCCTCGTCGGTGGCGTTCATCTTGTAGCCCTCGGCGTGGATACCAAACTCGGCGGCGAGGTCGGCGGCTGCGGCCTTGACCTTCTCCTCGTCCAGGTCGAGCAGGACGACATTGGCGCCGTTGCGGGCGAACTCGCGGCAAATCTCGACGGCCATACCGCCGAGTGCGCCGGTCACGGCGCAGACATCGCCCTCGAGCTTAAGCCAATTGCTCATAGGAACTTCCCTTCTTGTGCCTCCTGTGGGCCGCTCCCATTAATTGACCCACGTGGTTTTCGCTGGTTATCGTATGCTTTGGATTTGCGCAGGTGAATTGCATATTTGTTAGAATGGCGTTAACCGTAGGTTTACACTGTGCATTGAGGTTTGTTCTCAATTGAGCGCGTGACCTGCCAAAACGACCCCCTGCGGCCGCGCATGGCCGCAGGCGCGAAAACGGGAGATTGACATGTACGATCGACGACTCGAGGCCATAACGGCCGCCGCGGAGCTGGGAAGTTTCTCGCGTGCCGCGGCAAAGCTGCGCGTGTCGACCCCGGCGCTCGTCAAACAGGTGTCGGGGTTCGAGGCCGAGTTTGGCATCACGTTGTTCGAGCGCTCGCACTCGGGCGTCAAGGTGACGCCGGCGGGCGCGCTGTTGGTGGACGACGCGCGCTCGATCATGCGCCAATCCGAGGATGCGTTGCGCCGCGCCCGGCGAGCGGCGGGCGATGGCGGTGCGGTGCGCCTGGGCGTATCGATGATGTGCCCGGGGCGCCACACGCTCGCGCTGTGGCCGCAGGTGCACGACATGGAGCCGCGCTTGCGTTTTGAGATTGTGCCGGTGGGGGACCTTTACGATGAGCGCGAGACCGTCATGCGCAGTCTGGGGCGCGAGGTGGATGTGGTGCAGTCGAGTTTTTCGACCCCGCGCTGGGGTGATGCCTGCCAAAAGCTCCGCATTGTCAACGTGCCGTTTTATATCGACCTGCCGCGCACGAGCCCGCTGGCACGCAAGAACCGTATTTCGATCGCCGACTTGGAGGGTATGCGTCTGCGCGTACTGCGCCACGGCAACGACGCCATGGACAGCCTGCGCATTGACCTTTTGGCCGACGGCGGCGTGGACGTGATCGACGTGGACAGCTTTGACTTTGCACTTTTTAACGAGGCGGAGGAAAAGGGCGACGCGGTGCTCACCTGCGGAGCTTGGTCAGGCGTACACCCGGCCTTTGTAGGCGTGCCGTTCCTGTGCGGCCGCGAGGTGCCGGTCTATTTGCACTATCCGCTCGAGCCCACCCTCCAAGTCCAAAAATTCGTCAACGCCATGGCCCAACTTCTCAAGTAGCTCATTTAGGACGGGGCTTTTTAGCTACATCGGGCATGGTCCTGGATAAGGGGTCAAATTATATGGGGGCCTGTTTATTCCGCAAGCAGCACCTGCAGGTAATCGCGCTTTCCGTGGAGGACGCGGTCGATATAGACCTTCTGGTGAAAGCGGTAAAACGCGAGATAGTTGTCGCAGACCACGAAGCGGTAATCGGAGCGTAGGGGATAGATCGAGGAGAGTGGCGTACCCGACTCCGGGAAGCTGGATAGCAGGTCTATCCGAGCGAGGATACCTTCTACGATTCTCTCCGCTGCTGTGGGATTGTCCTGTTCGACGGCAATGTAGTCCCAGATGTCGTCGAGATCTTGCAGAGCCAGCGGAGAGTAAACGACCTCGCAACTATGCATGGCTTGCGGCCTTGCGGCGGAAGTGCTCGGCGACGTTGTCCGACGAGACCCATCCGCTCTCATCTCCCGAGCTGCGCCCGCGCTCAAGCTCCGACATCAGCGTACTGATGGCGCAAAACCGGTCGTAATCTTTCATGTCGAGCACCGCGTAGCAACCGTGCCCGTTTTTGGTCAGGAACACCGGCGAGCCCTCGTGGACATCGGAGAGCACCTCGTTGTAATTGCGTAAATCGGAAACAGGCTTTATGGCAGGCATATAAGGCTCCAATCGATGTACGGGAACTTACGATAAATTATACGAATAATATGCAGTACCTGCCAACCAAAGCACCCACACAAAACGAGGTGCGGTCGAGTCGCTCCTAGAGCTCCGCTCCAAAGACTGCGCAAGTTCGAGGCTCTTGGCCCATATGGTAGAGTTGGCCTCACGTGAATTTCAGCACACTGCGTGCCACCAGAGCTTTTGCCATTTTGGGGAGTGAACTTGTGAATACTATTGTCGCCAAGAAGGCCAGCCGGGCGCTGCGTCTGCTCATGATGGTGCTCACGGCAGTTCTCATCTTTTTCTTCATCAATGTTATGCTGCTCGTCTCCGATATCCAGGGCACGGCGCGCGTGGTCAACTACGCCGGTCTGGTGCGCGGCACCACGCAGCGAATCGTTAAGCTCGAGGACGCGGGCCAGCCACAAGACGACCTGCTCAAGGCCGTGGATTCATACATTAATGGTTTGCGCTACGGAAGCGACGACCTCAATCTCGTCCGTCTCGATGACGATGAGTATCAGGCAAAGATGACCGAACTCGCGGGCTATTTTGACGAGCTCCAAACCGAGATTGCCCGTGTGCGCGAAGTCGGCTACGAGAACACCGACATCATCGCCATGAGCGAGGAGTTCTTTGGTATTTGCGACGATGCCACGAGGCTCGCGGAGGACTACTCCCAGGAGAAGGCGACGGCGCTCAATCGTCTTGAGGGCTTGGTGATCATCGACATCGTGGGCTTGGTGGCGACCTTTGCGGTCGAACTCGCTCGCGCGGTGCGCACTGCCGCGCTCAATCGCGAGCTGCAGAACAAAGTCTATCTCGATGAAGCCACGGGACTGCCCAACAAGAACAAGTGCGAGGAAATCTTGGGGCAGGGGCATCCCGTTTCCGCCGAAGCGCCCGTTGCGCTGTGCGTCTTCGATCTTAACAACCTGCATACGGTCAATAACCGCTTTGGCCACGAGAAAGGCGACGAATACATTCGTTCTTTTGCCCATCAGCTGGGGCGTGTGGCGTCAGAGACCTGCTTTGTTGGCCGCGACGGCGGCGATGAGTTTATCGCGGTGCTGCGGGATGCCGATCGAGCTGCCGTGGAGTCCTGCCTCGCTCGGATTCGCGTGAACGTGAACGAGTATTCCGAGGCTCACCCCGACATGCCTATCAGCTATGCAGTGGGTTATGCGCTTTCTAGTGATTATGATGAACCGCCTACGATGCGCGAGCTCTTTTCACAGGCCGACAAAAACATGTACATCGACAAGAACCGAATAAAGACAGCCGAGCCAGCCGGGCCGCAACGCGAGGGCCGGTAAGCCTGCAACAGAGGGCGGCTAATTTGAAGGCAGCTAAAAAGCCCCGTCACAAAAAGACTGCCATGAAAAGAGGTCCTGGCCATTTGGCCAGGACCTCACTAACTTTTATTCCGTTCAAATGAGGAGTTGACTGCGCGCAGGGCTCCGTCTCGGGAGGGCGGCATTTTACCTCCGCGCGCAGTTTCGCAGCGCAGCGAGAATGTTTGAGCACGGAGGAATTACCCCGCCGCCCCCGGGGCACCCTACGTGGAACAAACCTGCCTACTCGAGCTCAAACGCGCCGGTATAGAGCTGGTAGTAATACCCGCGCTTAGCAATCAGCTCGTCATGGTTGCCGCGCTCGATAATCCGCCCGTGGTCCAGTACACAAATCAGGTCGGAGTTGCGCACGGTGGAGAGACGGTGCGCGATCACAAACGTGGTCCTGCCCTCCATGAGCGCATCCATGCCACGCTGCACCAATGCCTCGGTGCGGGTGTCGATGCTCGACGTGGCCTCGTCCAGAATCATTGCGGGCGGGTCGGCCACCGCGGCGCGCGCGATCGAAATCAGCTGGCGCTGTCCCTGCGAAAGTCCGCCGCCGTCGCCCTCGAGCACGGTATCGTAGCCCGCCGGCAACATGCGGATAAACCCGTCGGCGTTGGCCAGGCGCGCTGCTTCGATGCACTGCTCGTCCGTGGCGCCGGGGCAGCCGTAGCGAATGTTGTCCATGACGGTGCCGGTGAACAGGTTCACGTCCTGCAACACCACACCGAGCGAACGGCGCAGGTCGGCTTTGTGGATCTTGTTGATGTTGATGCCGTCGTAGCGGATTTTGCCGTCGTCAATGTCGTAGAAGCGGTTGATAAGATTGGTGATCGTGGTCTTGCCGGCGCCCGTCGCACCAACGAGCGCGATCTTCTGCCCGGGCTCGGCTTCGAGCTCGATATCGTGCAGCACGAGCTTTTGGGGCACATAGCCAAAGCTCACATGGTCGAGCATAATATGCCCCTTGAGCGGCACGAGCCCGCAGCCGCCATCGTGATGTGGGTCTTCCAGGCCCAGCGCTCGGTTCGCTCGCTCGTTTCGACAAGCGCGCCGTCCGTGTCCTCGCGCACGTTGACCAGCGTCACGTAACCGTCGTCGGACTCGGGCTTCTCGTCCATGAGCGTAAAGATGCGCCCGGCGCCCGCAAGCGCGATGATGATCGAGTTGAGCTGGTTGGACACTTGCGCCACGGGGTTCATAAAGTTACGCGTGAGCGTCAGAAACGACGCGATGGCACCGAGCGTGAACGTGTCGAAACCGGTAAGACCCAGGTTGGGTGTCCCTGCAATGGCCATGTAGCCGCCGAGCACAGCCACCACCACATAGATCAGGTAGCCAAGCGCGTTCATCATGGGCATGATCGAATTGCCCACGCCCTGCGCGTTCGTCGCAGCCTTTGCCCAGGCACGGTTGAGCTTGCCCATTCCGGTGCGTGCGGCGTCCTCGTGACAAAAGACCTTGATGACCTTCTGCCCGCCGACCATCTCCTCGATGTAGCCGTTGAGCGCGCCGAGCGTATCTTGCTGCTCGATAGAAAACGCCCCGATGACCCCCGTGATGCGGCCCACGAACACGAGCACCGCCGCCATGAGCACGCAGACCACCACGGTGAGCCCCACGCTCGTCCAAAGCATGCACACAAAGACCGCGACCAGCGTGAATACCGAGCTTACGAGCTGCGAGAGCGACTGCGCGATCATCTGGCGCAGGGTGTCGGTGTCGTTGGTGTAGAGGCTCATGATGTCGCCGTGCGCGTGTGTGTCGAAGTAACGCAAGGGGAGCGTCTGCATGTGCGAGAACATATCGTCGCGGATGCGTTTGAGCGTGCCTTGCGCCACGGTGACCATCGCGCGGTTGTAGACGAGCGTGGCCGCAACGCCCACCACATAGACGGCGCCGATGGTGATGAGCGCGTGCGCAAGGCCCGTCCATACGGGAGCGTCGGTCGCCAAAAGCGGGACAATGTAGTCGTCGATGAGTGCCTGCAAAAACATCGACGACGCGGCGCTCGCGATGGCAGAGAGCAGAATGCACACGACGACGAGTACAAGTTGTCCTCGGTAACAGGACATATACGAGAGCAGTCGCTTGACGGTTGCCATGTCGAGTTGCATCGCGGGCATGTCGGCGCCCGGTGCCGCTCCGTTTGCGGGGCGTTTATTCTGCTTACTCATCCTCTGCCGTTCCCTTCTGCTGCGACTCAAAGACCTCGCGATAGATATCGCTTGTGTGCAAAAGCTCTTCATGTGTGCCCACCGCGCTCACGCGGCCGTCGTCCATCACGACGATCTTGTCAGCGTGCATGACCGAGCTCACACGCTGCGCGATTACGATCTTGGTCGTGGAAGGCAGGTACTCCGCAAGGCCTTGCTGGATCTTTGCGTCCGTTTGGGTGTCCACGGCGCTCGTGGAGTCGTCGAGTACGAGCACGCGCGGCTTGGCCACCAGGGCGCGCGCGATGCAGAGGCGCTGCTTCTGGCCGCCCGAAACGTTGGTTCCGCCCTGCTCGATCATGGTCTGGTAGCCGTCGGGCATCTGGTCGATAAACTCGTTCGCGCAGGCGAGCTCGCAGGCGCGCACCAGCTCTGCATCGTTGGCCTCGGCGTCACCCCAGCGCAGGTTCTCGGCGATGGTGCCGCTAAAGAGCTCGTTTTTCTGCAGTACCATGGCCACCTGGCCGCGCAGCGCATCGAGGTCGTAGTCGCGCACATCGATGCCGCCCACGCGCACGGTGCCCGCGGTGACGTCATAGAGACGGGCGATCAGGTTCACGAGGCTCGACTTGGACGAACCCGTGCCGCCGATGATGCCCACGACCTCGCCGCTCTTGATGGTGAGGTTTACGTCTTCGAGTACGTTTTTCTCGGCCTTGCTCGCGTAGGCAAAGCTCACGTGGTCAAACTCCACGGAACCGTCCGCAACCTGCGTGACGGCGCGACCGGGCTCGGGGCTCGCGATGTCGCTCTGTTCGTTGAGTAGCTCGGCGATGCGCTTGGCCGAGCTCTGGGCAATCACGATAAGCGTAAAGACCATGGAGAGCATCATGAGCGCCATAAGGATTTGCGTGGCGTAGGTAAAGAGTGCGGTGAGCTGTCCTGTGGTGAGGCCGAGCGCGGCGTTGTTGCCCGAGGCCACGATGGCCTTAGCGCCGAGCCACGAGATGAGTATCATGCATGCGTACATGCAGGCCTGCATGAGCGGCGTATTGAGTGCGATGAGGCGCTCGCCGCGGGCGAAGTCCTCGTAGATGCGTTGGCTGATACGGCCGAACTTGCCAATCTCGTGCTCCTCGCGGTTGAACGACTTGACCACGCGGATGCCTGCGACATTTTCCTGCACCACGTTGTTGAGCGTGTCGTAGGTAGCGAAAACGCGGTTGAAGATGCCGCTTACGCGCCACATGATAAGTCCGAGCGCGATGGCAAGGATGGGGATCACGGCCAGGAACACAAACGAAATCTGCCGGTTGATGGTAAACGACACGATCCAGCAGAACGCGAGCATCACGGGTCCGCGCACGCCCATGCGGATGATCATCATGTAGGCGTTCTGCACGTTGGTGACATCGGTGGTGAGGCGTGTGACGATCGAGCCGGTAGAGAACTTGTCGATGTTGCCAAAAGAGAAGGTCTGCACGTTGTCATACATATCGTCGCGCAGGTTGGCGGCGAAGCCCACCGAGGCACGTGCGCCCATCCAGGCGCCGCCGGCGCCCACTCCAAACTCGAGAACGGCAAGGACGAGCAGGGCGATGCCAAGGCGCCAGACCTCGCCCATGTTGCCGGCCTGGATGCCGCGGTCGATGAGGTCGCTCATGACGAGTGGGATAGCGATCTCGAGTATCACCTCCAGGATGGAAAGTAGGATGGCGGTGACGGAGCTCTTGCGGTATTGCCGCAGGCTCCGCGCAAGCGTTCGTATCATGTATGTTCCTTTCTGTACGAATCGGGCTGAAACTACGTAGCAAGCTACGGAATAGGGTGTAAAGAAGCCCGTCGCAGGCGGATCGAATCCGGTGGGCGACGGGTGCTGATGAAGCTATTCTTTATTGTTTGCAGACGTTGGCGTAGACCCGCCTGAGCATGCGGATGAGCTCCGTCTGCTCGCGTTCATCAAGGCCGGCGAGCAGCTCCCGATCGCGTTCGCGCATTGTGGCACGCATGCGATCACCGGCATCGTGTGCCTTGTCCGTAAGCTCAACGACCTTATTGCGTCGGTCATCCTCGGCTACCCAGGTGCGCACGAAGCCGTTTTTCTCGAGCCGGCTGACGAGGCCGGAGACCGTTGGGTGGGAAACCTTGAGGTTAGCTTCGATCTCTTTTTGGAGCGCTCGGCCCGCATGCTCAATGAGGTAGACGATCACCTGGCTTTGCGCAAAGGTGAGCCCTTGCTCCTTGAGGTCCGCATCGGCAGACGCCTGCATGCGTTCGTTGATTACCTTAAACAGGGGCCCAACAGTATCTTCGGGAACCATTCCAGCCACCATCCTTTCCGTAGCATGTTACGTTTATACCACAACCCGAAGCATGCGACAAATTTACACAAAACGAGCCCCTGGCCAACCGGCCAGGGGCTCACAAACTATTATTTCCTTCTAAATGACGGGCTGATTGCGCGCAGGAGGGTGCCCCGGGGGCGGCGGGGTATTTCCTCCGCGCACAGTTTCGCGGCGCAGCGAGAATGTTTGAGCACGGAGGAATTACCCCGCCGCCCCCGGGGCACCC
>USBX01000013.1 GCA_900552995.1 uncultured Collinsella sp. | reverse complement strand
TTCCTCAGGGCAGCTAGCGTCCGAACCCCGCCATCGTCCTCCGGCCTGACCTTGTCGAGCCACCTCAGGAAGTCGTAGGTCCAGTACTTCCTCGGGTTGCCGGCGGGCGTGGTGCCGCCGTAGACGAACCCTCGCTTTGCGAGGAAGGCGAGCAGCCGCTGCGTGGCGGTCGCCAGGCGCGCGGTCGCCCCGTCGTAGGCGCCGGCGAGGCCCTGATGCCTTCGACCTCGGGGGAGGGGATCCATACGGGGGAGATGTCGTGGGCGAGTATCGCCTTGGCCATCCTGGCGGCGTCGTTCCTGTCGTTCTTGGAGGCCGAGTCGGCGGCCGACCTGGGGATCTTCGAGACCGCGGCGACGACGCACTCGACGCCGAGCCCGGCGAGCTCCCTTTGCGGGGCGAAGCCGAGGTAGCCGCTCTCGTAGGCCGCGAGCGACGGCCCGGGGAACCCATCCATCCACCCGGCGATCTCGCCCCAGGGGTTGCCGGGGAACCTCCTCGTCACGGCCTCGCCCGTCTCCGCGTCGAGCGCGCAGACGGTGGTGGACCTGAGGTGTACGTCCATTCCGAAGGCGGTAGAATATCTAGGCACGGGAGCCTCCCAACCTCGTTGCGGCGCGGCTGCGCCTCTGGCACTTCAACAACATTGTCGCAGCCCCGACCCGCGGTCACGAGCGGGGGCTCCTGTCGTTTCCGTGCCCCTGGATTGGGTCATAGTGTCTGACTTATGCTCAACCAGCGGCGCCTTAGACGTTGGGAACGTTCCTTTTGTGCCGGCAGTTGGGGACAGTCCTAGTCGTTGGGGGACGCACTTGAATGACCAGTCATTTAAGTGCGTCCCCAATGACTACTCAATGAGTATGTGGGGAGCAGATTTTTCCGCTCGCCGATTTGTGTCTTGAAAAATGTATATAACGACTATAACGTAGTGTGAAACATATTGGAAACAATACCGAGGAGGCTGCGTTGAAGAAAAGCAATCTGGGCTATGTGCTGGTGCTGATCGCCGCGCTTATGTGGGGCAGCATCGGAATCTTTGTAAACGGAATATCGGCCCTGGGTGTTTCGTCTCAGAGCATGGCGGCCTTTCGCCTGTTGTCGGGTGCCGTCTTAATGGCTCCGGTCTTGGCGTTCATGGGTTGCCAGGGAGGCGATCGTGAGGGAAAAGCATCGGGTCCCCTGGCACTGTTCAAGGCAAGTCCTAAAGAGCTTGTTCCCTGTGCGCTTCTTGGCATTATCGGCCTCGCCACCGCTAACACGCTTTATTACGAGTGCATGGGCGAGGTGGGCATGTCCACGGCCTCGGTGCTGCTCTACACCTCGCCGGTGTTTGGCGTCATGCTCGGCCGCGTGCTTTATCGCGAGGATGTGACTCCCAACAAGCTCGTTGCCATCGCTTTTAATATCGGTGGCTGTGTACTTGCAGTGACCAATGGCGACCTTTCCGGTTTTCATTTTTCGGTTTGGGGCGTCACGTCGGGCGTGATTGCAGGCTTTTGTGGCGCGTCGCTCGCGGTGTTTAGCCGGATAGCAACCAAGACGGTCCACCCGCTGGCTGTCACGTTTTGGGGCCTTGTTTTTGGCGGTGCGGTTATGGCGGCTATCGCGGCTCCGTGGCCAGATGTTGCCGCGGCAATGTCGCCACAGCTGCTGCTGCTGTTCTTTGGTTTTGGACTCATCCCCACAGCCGTGGCCTATGTCTTATATATGCAGGGTCTGTCCATGGGGCTCGAGACGTCGAAAGTTCCCGTCGTAATGTCATTCGAGACGGTCGTCACCGTACTGCTGGGCATTGGTGTCTACGCTGAGCCCGCCGGCGCGATCAAGGTCCTGGGCATCGTGCTGGTGCTCGCGTCCATCCTGATCATGAACACCGACTTCTCCAGGCTGCGCAACAGCGTCATTGTCAAACGTATTGTCGAGAGCATGACCTTTAAGCCCAACGCGTGGTGGACCGAAAAATCTCAGGACATGGATCTGTTTAAGGAACGCACCGGCATTGCGCTGGAACCCACCGTACAGGAAAGCCCCTGGTACTTCGTGCGATAGGGGATTGCGCGCAGGGTCTGACCTGGGGTTATCCAGCTAGCGCCGGCCTACCCAGCCAAACGTTTCGAGTACGTTAAACCCGTCAACGGTCGATTTTCACCCGCGAACGGTCTTTATGCTAATTAGCAATATAAGCAACATATAAGACGTTATAATGACCATAACGAAAAGGAGGAGGCAAGATGAATCAGATCATTCTCGCATCTCATGGCGGCCTGGCCGCAGGCGCCAAAGACACGCTCGAGATGGTTCTCGGCGACGTGTCGAACGTCCACGTCGTGTCGCTTGCTCGTGACGACAAGGAGCCCATCACCAATAAGGTTGAGGCTCTGATCGCCACGTTCAACGCGGACGACACCGTCTATGTGCTGACCGATATGCTCGGCAGCTCGGTCAACAACAACATGGTCGAGCTTTCCAAGAACGGCACGAAGTTCACGGTTGTCAGCGGTTTCAACATCCCGCTGGCGCTCACGCTCGCTATGAGCCCCGTCCCCGTCAAGGGCGCCGAGCTCGCGGCCCTCATCAATGAGGCCCGCACCGGTCTGACCAACCCCAACGCGCCGGTCGAGGCCGCCGCGGCTCCCGCCAAGAAGGCCAAGGCGTCCCGTCACAGCTCCGGTCCCGCCAAGATCGTCCTCGCACGTCTTGACTACCGTCTGCTGCACGGCCAGGTCGTCTTTACCTGGACCACCAAGGTTCAGGCCGAGCGCATCATCGTCGTCGACAACGCTGCCGCCAACGATGACATCAAGAAGGGCGCCCTTAAGCTGGCCAAGCCCCAGGGCGTGCGCCTGAACGTCTTCACCGTCGAGCGTGCCCTCGCCAAGATGGACAAGCTCAACACCCTCGGCGAGCGCGTCATGTTCGTCTTTGGCAACACGGCCGAGATGCTGCAGTTCTGCCAGGGCTACAAGCTCGACGCCATCAACCTGGGCGCCACCGCCAACCACGACGGTGCCGATCAGATTGGCGGCAAGGACAGCTCCGTCTTCCTCGACGCCACCCAGAAGGCCGACGTCAACCAGCTGCTCGACATGGGCATCAAGCTCTACGTCCAGCAGACCCCTACGTATCAGAGCGTCGACATCGACGCCAAGCTGTAATCAACCAGGCTTTTGCCTGACTGAAAGGAGAAGGGTATGAATACGTTCATCAGTGCGGTGCTCGTCGGCCTCGTCGGCGTGTTCTGCATGTGGGACTCCCGCCTGCTCGGTCGTCTTAACTTCGAGCAGCCCCTCGTTGGCGCTACGCTCGTCGGTCTGCTGCTGGGCGATGTACCCACCGGCCTTGCCGTCGGTGCCGCCGTCGAGCTCGTGTCCATGGGCCTGGTGCAGGTCGGCGCCGCCGTTCCGCCCGATATGGTCCTGGGCGGCATCGTGGCCGCTGCCTTTGCGTGCCTGACCGATGCTTCCGCCGAGACCGCCATGACGATCGCCATCCCGGTCGCCGTCCTGGGTCAGCTCCTCGGCATCGTGTTCCGTTCCATCATCGCCGCCCTCACCCATGTGGCAGATAGCGCGATCGATAACGGAAAGTTCAAGACCGCTTACCGTATGCACATCTGCGCCGGCTCCGGTCTGTACGCCGTCATGTACTTCCTGCCGATCTTCCTGGCCGTCTTTGTCGGTACCGACCTGGTCCAGGCCATCGTCAACATGGTTCCTGAGTGGCTGTCCACTGGTCTGAACGTCTCGACCAAGATCATGACCGCCTACGGCTTGGCCCTGCTGCTCACCATGATGATCAAGAAGGGTATGACTCCGTTCCTGTTCATCGGTTTCCTGCTCGCCGCTTACCTCAACCTGTCCGTCATCGCGGTCGCTCTGATCGGTGTGTGCCTGGCTGTCGTCTTCATGGGCTTCAAGTTCAACGGTTCCCATGCAGCCGCCGGTGTCGATTCCGACTACGATCCGCTCGAAGACGACGAAGACTAAGGAGGAACACACTATGGCAACCGCAACCAAGGACGTGTCCCTGAACAAGAAGGTCAGCCAGTTCTTCTGGCGCTCCTGGGCCATCCAGGCCTCTTGGAACTACGAGCGTCAGATGAACATGGGCTTCCTCTACGGTATGGTTCCCACGCTCGATCGCCTCTATCCGGACGAGTCCGACCCCAAGCAGCTTGCTGCTAAGAAAGAGGCTTACCACCGTCACATGGCGTTCTACAACTGCACCCCGCAGACGAGCGCTTTCATCCTGGGCCTCGCCGCCTCCATGGAGGAGGAGTACGCCAAGGATCCCGAGAACTTCAACCCCGATTCGATTAACGCGGTCAAGACCTCCCTTATGGGCCCGCTTTCCGGCATCGGTGACTCCTTCTTCCAGGGCACCATCCGCGTTATCGCCTTTGGTCTGGGCGTTCAGCTGGCTCAGCAGGGCTCCATCATGGGCCCGATCCTGGCCATGCTCATCTCCATCGTCCCCTCCGTGCTGATCACTTGGTTCGCAGCCAAGATGGGCTATCAGGGCGGCCACGAGTACCTGAGCAAGCTTCAGGGCGGCGACCTCATGGAGAAGCTCATGTATGTCTGCGGCATCGTGGGTCTTATGTCCGTGGGCGGCATGATCGCCACGCTGATCGGCGCCACCACCCCGCTGCAGTTCGCTGAGGGCACCGTCGTTATCCAGGACATCCTGGACGGCATGATGCCCCAGATGATCTCCCTTGGCCTCACCGGCCTTATGTACTGGCTCATCAAGAAGAACGTCAACACCGGTTGGCTTCTCGTGATCGCCATCGTGGGCGGCATCGCCCTCTCCGCGGCCGGCATCCTGGCCTAGTCGCGACCAAGCGCCTAATCGCTTTCCCCCGGGGGCCTGCCTGGCATCCCATACCCCAGGCAGGCTTCCATCCCTAAATGTGTCAAAGGGACAGTTCCTTTGTCACATCCTCAACGGGCCGGCGACTCGGTCCAAATCACGGTAACCCTGCGAGCGCCCGGCAATGTGGCGCCGCAAAAATCGAAAGGAATGTGTCAGATGTACGAGATCGACCTTAACCTCCCTAAGCAGATCGTCGCTGACGTCCTGTCCAACCACGAGATCCACAGCGTCGCCTTCGTCGGCTGCGGCGCTTCCATGTCCGACCTTTACCCCGCCAAGTACTTCCTGGCCAACAACACGGACAAGCTGAACGTTCAGATCTTCACCGCTAACGAGTTCAACTACGACACGCCTTCCTGGGTCAACGAGCACACCTTCGTGATCACCTGCTCCCTCGGTGGCTCCACGCCCGAGACCGTCGAGGCCAACAAGACCGCCAAGAAGCACAACTGCCCGGTCGTCTCCCTCACCAACAAGGCTGGCTCCGCTCTGACCGTCGACGCCGACCACGTCATCGTTCACGGTTTCCACGCCAACTATGCTGCCAAGTGCGAGAAGCCTGGCTACGCCATCGCTCTTGCTCTCGAGATCCTTCAGCAGACCGAGGGCTATGACCACTACGAGGACATGATCACCGGCCTTACCAACGTCTTCGATCTCTGCGAGAACGCCGCTCAGCACTGCAAGAAGCTCGCCAAGAAGTTCGCCGAGGACTTCAAGGACGACAAGATGATCTACTTCATGGCTTCCGGTGCCTCCGAGAAGATGGCTTATTCTCACGCCGCCTTCCTGTTCACCGAGATGCAGTGGATCGACGCCGCCGCCTACAACACCGGCGAGTACTTCCACGGCCCGTTTGAGGTTTCCACCGAGGGTAAGCCCTACGTCTTCTTCATGTCCGATGGCGCCACCCGTCCGATGGACGCCCGCGCCCTCACCTTCCTTGAGCGTATGGGCGCCAAGGTCGCTCTGATCGACGCCAAGGACTACGGCCTGGCTGACGCCGTGCCCGCGAGCGTCATCACCTACTTCAACCCGCTGCTGCACCTCGCCGTTATGCGCGAGTACGGCAATCAGATCGCCGAGGCCCGTCAGCATCCGCTGACCATGCGTCGCTACATGTGGAAGCTTTCCTACTAATCACAAGTAAGTAGACCTTACGGGTTGATTGAGAGGGGATGGGGTTTGCGCCCCGTCCCCTTTTTTGCTCTGGGGAGGGCGTGCCCGTCGCGCCGCAAAACTCCAGATAAAACCTACCAAAATAAACCTGTCCCTTTTTGGCAGGTGGGAGGAGATGCGTATGATCAAGGCAGTGCTGTTTGATATGGACGGCGTGCTGGTCGATACCGAGTGGTTCTACAACCGCCGTCGCGTGGCGTTTATGGAAGAGAAGGGGTTCCACTTTGACGAGATCCCCGATCTTTCGGGGTCTAACGAGCCTGCCATTTGGGAGGCGCTGGTTCCCGACGATATTGAGCTGCGCGAGCGCCTGCGCGTGGAGTACAAGCAGGTCTACAGCCCGGACCACCCCGTTCCGTATGCCGAGCTGCTCAACGAGCAGACGGAGCCGGTGATGCGTGAGCTGCGCGAGCGCGGCGTGAAGTGCGCCATCGCGAGCTCGTCCTATCGCGAACTCATCGACGAGCTGGTGGAGATCGCAGGCATCGCCGACGTGCTGGACTACACCATCAGCGGCCACGAGTGCAGCGCGTTTAAGCCCGACCCCGAGATCTACCTGCGCGCCATGGAGGCGCTGGGTGTTGAGCCGGCCGAGTGCCTGGTTATCGAGGACTCGCCTTTGGGCATCGAGGCCGGTAAGCGTTCCGGCGCCCGCGTCCTGGCGCTGCGTCCGCACGAGGGCGTCAACCTCGATCAATCGCGAGCCGATGCCGTTATCGACAATCTGACCGACATTTTGGCCGCTTTGTAGTGTCAACCTGCCGCGAGAAGCACTGGTTCACGCGTCATTTGCTGCGGATTGGCTTAATTTGGCATCAATTTAGATCCGTTTAGCTTCGATTCGGGCTAAGTGAGTAGACTTTTTGGCGCAGGACGAGCACAAAGTGCATCAGCTCTAGTAAAACCGCAGGTCACAGGGGTGGCGGTTTTGGGTGTGCTCTGCAGGTCGCGTAAAGTCTACTCACTTGTTATTTGGGCCTTTGGTCGTGGGGTTGCTGGTCCCGCTTTGGTTGTCGAGGGAGGGTGAATTGAAGCGCCCCCGCATGCTCCATGCTACAATCGCGGCCACGCCCCACAACTACATCTGCCTTCGAAAGGAGCCTACGTGGCGAACGCCATCGATCAGCTCACGGACCGCGTGCTCGTGCTCGGCCGCCTTACCATCGTCCGCCGTGCCATCACCGCCGTGGCGGTCACCATTTCTGCCGTTCTCCAGACATTCCTGATCCAGGCGTTCATTCAACCCGCCGACCTGCTTCCGAGCGGTCTTACCGGCGTCGCGGTCCTGCTCGATCGCGTTACCTCGCTGGGTGGCGTTCATATCGACATCTCACTCGGCATGCTCGCGCTCAACATCCCCGTGGCGCTCCTATGCTGGAGCGGCATTAGCAAGCGCTTCGTCATCTTCTCGATGATGCAGGTCGTGCTCTCGTCGCTGTTCCTCAACATCTTTCACTTCGCCCCGTTTTTGGGCGACAAGATTATGCTCATCATTTTTGGCGGCGTGGTCTCGGGTCTGGGCGCTGCCATCGCACTTAAATCCGGCGCATCCACCGGCGGCACCGACTTTATCGCGCTGTGGGTTTCCAACCACACGGGCAAGACCATCTGGGGCGTCATCTTTGGTTTCAACTGCTTTATCCTGGCGATCTTTGGCTTTATGTTTGGCTGGGACAAGGCGGCGTACTCCATCGTGTTCCAGTTTATTTCGACCAAGACCATCGACAGTTTCTATCGTCGCTACGACCGCGTGACGCTGCAGATCACGACGCGCAAGGCGGACGAGGTCATGACCGCCTATGTCGACCATTTTCAGCACGGCATTAGCTGCGCCGAGGTCATCGGCGGATACAGCCGCGAAAGGATGTACCTGCTGCACGCCGTTGTCTCGACCTACGAGAGCCAGGACATTATCAAGCTGGTGTGCGACATCGATCCCGGCGCCGTGATCAATGTGTTCCACACGCTCAACTTTGTGGGCGGCTGGTGGGGTGGTCATGTCGACGAACCCATGCCCACGGCCGTACCCGATCCCGACAAGCCCGCACGTATGGACAGCAGGCGGGCGCACCTCTGCGAGCAGGACAGCCTGCAGCAGGATGACGGGAAGTAGGGTTTTGGCATTTTGCCGGCCAAGCGTAGTCCATCCGAATGAGCCCCTCGAAAGCCTCGTTGCTTTCGAGGGGCTCTCGTTTGCCCAGGTAAAACCTACCAAAATGAAGCTGTCGCTTTTTGGTAGGGAGGGTGTATCGTTTTATCAATATGAGGTAACATGAAACTAGACGTTATATACGTATTAGTTATTTCGATATTTCGATAAGAGTGATCAGATATGCCCGCGCCCAAAAATGCACCGCTTTACCAGCAGATTTACGATGAAATCAAGGATGCGATCGAGAAAGGTGTTTATGCACCCAAGGAGCGTATTCCGTCCGAGCTTGAGCTAGCCGAGCAGTACGACGTGAGCCGCATTACGGTGCGCCGCGCCGTCGAGGATCTGTGCTCCGATGGCTACCTGGTTAAGCAGCAGGGCCGTGGTACCTTTGTCTCCACGCCGCACATCAATCGCCAGTTTCACGCCTCGACGTTGCAGACGTTTACCGCGCTGTGTGCCAGCAACGGCATGAAGGCGGGCGCGCATGTGGTCGATCGCCAGATTGTGCCGGCACGTCAAAACGAGATGGAGTTCTTTGGCCTGCAAAAGGACGCGCTGCTGCTGCATATCAAGCGCGTGCGTACAGCCGACGGCGAGCCCATCTTTGAGGAGAACATCTTTGTGCCGTTTGATGCCTACCGTGAGCTGTTGACGGCCGATCTTGAGGACAAGTCGATTTTTGCCGAGGTCGAGCGTGTTGGCGGAACGCCGATTGTCTCGGTTGGCTACCGCACGGTCGAGGCCGTTCGCGCCAGCGCTGAGCAGGCGGCCGAGCTGGGCATCGCTCCGCACGATCCGCTGCTCAACCTGCGCGCCGGCTTTATCGGTCCCAATGGCGAACCGGTCCTGATGGGTAAGCAGTACTACGTGGGATCGCGCTACGTCATGGTTATGTAGCTCTGGTTACGCGGGTTTACCAACCCGCGTAACCAGTTGACGCTGCAAGCCCGCCAGAGCGGCAATCTGCAGAATGAGCGTGGATAATCTCCCGTTTTTGGCTTGGTGACGGGCTTAAAGTGGGAGATTATCCACGCTCATCAGGAAAGTGTCCAAAAATCCACGCTCGTTCGCCTTGGATTGCATCGCCCGTGGCCGGCAGCCGCGCGGCACCGGTCCGCGTGGCGGCGTATAATCGGCGGCAGATGACTTGGACGTTAGGAAACCATGACCGATAGCATGCAGCAGATGGCGCTCGACACGCTCGGCGCCTATTTTGGCTACACCTCGTTTCGCCCGGGACAGGACCGCATGGTCGATGCGATCCTTGCCGGTCGCGATGCGTTGGGTGTTATGCCCACGGGCGCCGGCAAGTCCATTTGCTACCAGGTGCCCGCGCTCATGCTGCCCGGCATCACCTTTGTGGTGAGTCCGCTGCTGTCGCTTATGGAGGACCAGACCCGTGCGTTGCTCGCGGCGGGTGCGCGACCCAGCTATCTCAACTCCAGCCTTACCCCGGCCCAGCAAAACACCGTGCTCAAGCGGGCGCGCGAAGGCCGCTATCAGCTTATGTACGTGGCGCCCGAGCGCTTGCTTGAGCCGCGTTTTTTGGCCTTTGCGCAGGAAGCTGCGGCCGAAGGCGGCATCGGTGTGCCGCTCGTGGCCATTGACGAGGCCCACTGCGTGAGCCAATGGGGCCAGGATTTCCGTCCCGCTTACCTGCAGATTCGCGAGTTTATCGATTCCCTGCCGCAGCGCCCCATCGTGGCGGCCTTTACCGCTACGGCGACCGAGCGTGTGCGCGCGGATATCCAGCAGATGCTCGGCCTGCAAAATCCCGCGACGGTGGTGACGGGCTTCGATCGCAAGAACCTTTACTTTGGCTGCGAGGAGATGGGCGACAAGGCCAAGGCCGCGTGGGTGCGCGACTATGTGATCGCGCATTCGGGCGAGAGCGGCATCGTGTATTGCTCGACCCGCAAGACGGTCGATGCGCTGGCAGGCGAGCTTGCCGAGGCGCTGGGCCCCAGCGGCATTCGCGTTGGCCGCTACCATGCCGGCATGGGCAACGAGGCCCGCCGCCAAAGCCAGCGCGCCTTTATCGACGACGATATCCAGGTGATGGTTGCCACCAACGCCTTTGGCATGGGCATCGACAAGCCCAACGTGCGCTACGTGATTCACAACAATGTGCCCGAGAGTATCGAGGCCTACTACCAGGAGGCGGGCCGCGCCGGCCGCGATGGCGACCCGGCCAGCTGCCACCTGCTGTGGAACGGCAACGATTTTCGCATGCGCCGCTTTCTGATCGATCGCGGCGATGCCGTCGACGAGGCGCTCGACGACGAGCAGCGCGCGTGGGCGCTCCGGAATCGATATCGTCTGCTCAGCCAGATGGAGGGCTATTGCAATACCACCGGCTGTCTGCGCGAATATATGTTGCGCTACTTTGGCGACGAGGCCGCGGCCGAGCATGCTGCCGCGGCTGGTGCGGGCGCCACCGCCACGGACGAGGCCGAGGGCTGCGGCAACTGCAGCAACTGCCTTACGCAGTTCGAGGTCGAGGACGTCACCGATATGGCCCGCGCCGCTGTGCGCTATGTGGCCACGCGACCCATGCGCTTTGGCAAGTCGCTCATCGCCGACGTGCTCCACGGCGGCAACACCGAGCGCATTCGCCAGATGCATCTGGACGAGGACCGCGGCTATGGTGAGCTGTCGAGCGAATCGGTCGGGCGTATCAAGGACATCATCGGCCAGCTGTGCGGCCGCGGTTATCTGGCTACCTCGCAGGGGCAGTACCCGGTCGTGGGGCTGGGCCCGCGTGCCGCCGAGGTCGAGGATGAGGCGTTTGCCTTTACCGTTAAGCGTCGTGCGTCCAAGCACAAGGCCTCGGCCCGTGCCCGCCGCGCGGTGGATCTGCTGCGTGAGGAGGCCGAGCTAGATCAGCGCTCGCGCGTGGGTGACGATGCCGAGCTGTTCGAGCGCCTGCGTGCCCTGCGCAAGGAGATTTCGATCGAGCTGGAGATGGCGCCGTACATGGTCTTCTCTGACAAGGCCCTGCGCGGCCTGTGCCGCCTACGACCTCAGACACGCGACGAGCTTATCCAGGTCAACGGTATTGGCGAGAAAAAGGCCGATGCCTTTGGCGAGCAGTTTATGGCGGCGATTGAAGAGTTTGAGTCCGAGCATGCACGGGATGGAGCGTAATGATGGCATCCGACGATAAAACCGAGCGCACTGAGGTGTCCGCCGTGCCGCTGTACCAGCAGGTTATGGACGACCTAAAGGGCGAGATCGCGCGCGGCGTGTACGCATCCGGCTCGCGCATTCCTTCCGAGATGGAGCTCGCGAAGTACTACGGCGTGGGACGCATCACCGTGCGCCGCGCCGTCGAGGAGCTGTCGCGCGCGGGGTATCTCAACCGCCAGCAGGGGAGGGGCACGTTTGTGTGTGCGCCCAAGCTCAAACGCAAGATTGTCCAGAAGGGTGACGTTCAGAGCTTTTCCGAGGGTTGCGCTGCCAACGACATGGTGGCCGGAGCACGTCTGGTGTCGCGCACGGTGGTTGCGGCGACGCGCGAGGACGCGGCGTTTTTTGGGGTGGAACCCGGCTGCGAGCTCATCGTGGTCGAGCGCGTGCGCACGGCAGATGGCGTGCCCGTCATGCTCGAGAACAACGCCTTTGTGCTGGCCGACCATCCCTATCTGCAGACGCTTGCCGACAAGGACCTCACGGACAATTCCATCTTTGCGCTCGTTGCCGAGCATTCGGGCCGTGCGCCGCTCAAGTCAGACCCCTGTACCGTGGAGATTGCGCTTGCCGATGCTCAGGCGGCCCCGCTGCTGGAGGTGCCGGTCGGCGAGCCGCTCTTCTATATGGAGGCATACTTTACCGATGCGGACGGGCGGCCCCTGCTGCTCGGACGCCAAAAGATCGTGGGCTCGCGCTACGTGTTCGACATCTAACGTCCACAGATAGAACGATATAGAACAAATTTGGTGAAATGGCTTAACGGGCGTCGTCATGCGTGCTATAAATAGGACAACATAGAACGACTGCAGGTACGAGCTGTCGTCGTTCAAAACCGCCACACAAGGAGGAGCATCACCATGAACGCACACGATCTAATTCAGGAAATCATCGAGCGCAAGGGCAAGATCGAGAATATCTTTTGGATCGCTTGTGGCGGTTCGATGATCGATCTGATACCGGCCAACGAGCTGCTCAAGCGCGAGGCAACCACGTTTACCTCGACGGTCTACACGGCGCGCGAGTTTTGCCTGATGGCTCCCAAGAGTCTTGGCGAGAAGTCGCTCGTCATTGCCTGCAGCCACAGCGGCAACACGCAGGAGGTCGTCGACGGCTGCGAGATGGCGCTGGCAGCCGGCGCCGAGGTCGTGGCCATGACCGACTGCGAGGGCTCAAAGATCGATAACGGCAAGTGGACTACCTGGGTCTATCCGTGGGGCGAAGGCGTGCCGCAGGCCGAGGTACCGCAGGGTATCGGCGCTCTGATCGCCGCCGAACTGCTCGACCAGCAGGAGGGCTACGAGGCGCTTGCCGACATGTACGCCGGCCTTAAGCAGATGGATGCGCTGTTGCCCGCTGCCCGTGAGAAGGTCAACGCCGAGCTGGGCGATCGCTTTGCCGAGCTCTGCCAGCAGCATAAGTTCTTCTATATCCTGGGATCCGGCCCCAACTTTAGCCAGACCTACGCTATGGCCATCTGCTCGCTCATGGAGATGCAGTGGCAGCACTGCTGCTACATCCACTCCGGCGAGTACTTCCACGGCCCGTTCGAAGCCACCGAGCCCGGCGTGTTTTACTTTGTACAGCTCGGATCGGGCGAGTGCCGTCCCATGGAGGAGCGTGCACTTGCGTTCCTCAACACGCACACCGATACGGTCATGGTGCTCGATGCGCTCGAGTACGGCGTGGGCGACGTGCCTGCCAGCGTGCGTTCGTTCCTGGAGCCGATCTTCTTCTACAACATGAGCTGCGAGCTGCGCGCCGCACGCGGCAAGGTGTTCGATCACAGCCCCGAGGTTCGTCGCTACATGGGCATCGAGCAGTACTAAGTAACGGGAAAAGCATTCACCTTCGATTCGCAAGTGAACAGCGTGCGTAAAAAGCGGGCCGCGCCGGTGGGTTTCCGGCGCGGCCCGCT
>USBX01000012.1 GCA_900552995.1 uncultured Collinsella sp. | reverse complement strand
GATTAGCGAGTGTCTCGTGGGCTCGGAGATGTGTATAAGAGACAGCTCCTGAAGGTTGTAGCGCGTGGTGGCATTGAGCTGATCAAGGCTGTCGATCATGCGGGCGAACTTGTCGCGCTGACGGTTGAGCAGCGGGGAGGTGTAACCGTGGATCTCGATCTGGAGGTCGACGAACATCTCGAGGTACTCACCAAAGCGCTGGGGCTCGGCAGTCATCTTCTCGGCAAGGGTGGTGCCCGGAACCTTCTCGGTCACGAGCGCCCAGCCGTTGGCGTTCTCGAGCTGGGAAACCTCGAGCGCCTTGGGGCTGCGGATGCCGCACTCATTGATGCGGGCAAGATTCAAAGCCTCGTTGAACACGTCGGAGACAGGCTTGGTCTCGTTAAAGACCTTGACGATCTTGTCGCCCAGGTCGTAAACGACCTTGTTGCCACGGCGGACGAGCTCGGTCTTGGAATCGGGTAGCAGCATGGTTGCATCCTTTCAACGATGCGATAGAAGCGACGGCGGGGGTGTGTGAAACACCCGTGCACCCCCGCCGTTAAAAACCGTGCTAAAACTAGCAAACGGCGTAGTCCTGAGGCTCGCGGCCGTAGTAGGCGTCCAGGTAGAGCTCCTTGATCTCGCTCATGAGCGGGTAGCGCGGGTTAGCGCCGGTGCACTGGTCGTTGAATGCCTGCTCGGTCATCTCGTCGAGGGTGTCGAGGAAGTACTGCTCGTCAACACCGTAGTCGGCGATGGTCTTCTTGACGCCGATGAAGTCCTTGAGCTCCTCGAGCTTCGTGATGAAGTTCTCGAAGACCTCCTTGTCGTCCTTGCCCTCGATGCCGCAGTACTTGGCCATCTCGGCGTAGTTGTGCAGCGCGTTGGGGTAAGGATACTGGGAGAAGGTACCCATCTTGACGGGAGCCTCGGCGGCGTTGTAGCGCATAACGCGGGTCAGGATGACGGCGTTTGCGAGGCCGTGGGGCAGGTGATGGAAAGCGCCGAGCTTGTGGGCCATGGAGTGGTTGAGGCCCAGGAAGGCGTTGGCGAAGGCCATACCGGCCATGCAGGAGGCGTTGTGCATCTCCTCGCGGGCGTGCGGGTCCTTGGCGCCGTTCGTGAAGCTGGAGGGCAGGTTCTCGAAGACGAGCTTAGCAGCGCGCTCAGAGAGGCCCTTGGTGTAGTCGGAAGCCATGATGGAGACGTAGGACTCGATGGCGTGGGTCATGACGTCGATGCCGGAGGCAGCGGTCAGGCCGCGCGGGGCGGTCATGCAGTTGTCGGCGTCGACGATAGCCATGTTGGGGAGCAGCGCGTAGTCGGCGAGCGGCCACTTGATGCCGGTCTCCTTGTCGGTGATGATGGCGAACGGCGTGCACTCGGAGCCGGTACCCGAAGAGGTCGGGACGGCGACGAAATAGGCCTTCTTGCCCATCTCGGGGAAGGTGAAGATACGCTTGCGGATGTCCATGAAGTCCATGGCCATGTCCTCAAACTTGCACTCGGGGTGCTCGTACATCATCCACATGATCTTGCCGGCGTCCATAGCGGAGCCACCGCCGACGGCGATGATGACGTCCGGCTCAAAGAGAGCCATCTGCTTGGCGCCGCGACGTGCGCACTGCAGCGACGGATCGGGCTCGACGTCGTAGAAGCAGTCGTGGGCGATGCCCATCTCGTCGAGCTTGGCCTCGATGGCGCGGGTGTTGCCATTCTTGAAGAGGAACTGGTCGGTGACGATGAAGGCGCGCTTCTTGCCCATGACGGTACCGAGCTCGTCGAGGGCGACGGGCGTGGAACCCTTCTTGAAGTAGACCTTCTCGGGAGCGCGGAACCACAGCATGTTCTCACGGCGCTCGGCTACAGTCTTAACGTTGATCAAGTGCTTCACCCCAACGTTCTCGGAGACGGAGTTGCCGCCCCAGGAGCCGCAGCCCAGGGTCAGAGACGGCTTCATGCCAAAGTTGTACAGGTCACCGATGCCGCCGTGCGAGGACGGGGTATTGATGACGATACGGCAGGCCTTCATGACGTGCTCGAACAGGCTGATCTTCTCGGCCTGGGCGGGGTGCACGTACAGAGAGGCGGTGTGGCCCGGGCCGCCGGCGAGCACCAGGTGCTCGGCCTTGTCGACGGCCTCCTGGAAGTCCTTGGCGTGGTACATGGCCAGGACCGGGGAGAGCTTCTCGTGGGAGAACTCCTCCTTGGCGGGGTCGGTGGAGGTGACCTCGGCGATCAGGATCTTGGTCTTGGCGGGAACCTCGATGCCTGCGAGCTCGGCGATCTTGGCGGCAGCCATGCCGGGGATGCGGTGATCGAGGGCGCCGTTCTTGAACATGGCGGCACGCAGGGCCTCCATCTCGGCACCCTGCTTGACGAAGTAGCAGCCGCGCTTCTGGAACTCGGCCTTAACCTGGTCATAGATGGTGTCGATGACGGTCACGGACTGCTCGGAAGCGCAGATCATGCCGTTGTCGAAGGTCTTGGAGTGGATGATGGAGTTGACTGCGAGCAGAACGTCGGCGGTGTCGTCGATGACGACCGGGGTGTTACCGGCGCCAACGCCCAGGGCGGGCTTGCCCGAGGAGTAGGCGGCCTTGACCATGCCCGGGCCACCGGTGGCGAGGATGATGTCGACGTCGCGCATGACCATGTTGGTCAGCTCGATGGAGGGGACATCGACCCAGCCGATGATACCCTCGGGGGCGCCGGCCTTGACGGCGGCGTCAAGCACGAGCTTGGCGGCGGCGATGGTGCACTTGGCGGCAGCCGGGTGCGGGGAGATGATGATGGCGTTGCGGGTCTTCAGGCTGATCAGCGTCTTGAAGATCGCAGTGGAGGTGGGGTTGGTCGTCGGGATGACGGCGCCCACGATACCGATGGGCTCGGCGATCTTGGTGATGCCATAAGCCTCGTCGCGCTCCAGGACACCACAGGTCTTGGTGTTCTTGTAAGCGTTGTAGATGTACTCTGCGGCGTAGTGGTTCTTGATGACCTTGTCCTCAAGAACGCCGCGGCCGGTCTCCTCGATGGCCATTTTCGCCAACGGGATACGAGCCTTGTTGGCGGCCATGGCGGCCTCATAGAAGATCTTGTCGACCTGCTCCTGCGTGTACGTAGCAAAAAGCGCCTGGGCCTCTCGCATCTGAGCGAGCTTAGCCTCAAGCGCCTCTACGTTGTCCACAATTGCGGGAGTAGTGTTTTCCGGTGACTTTTTCACCATTTGTGTCTCCTTGCGATCGGAGATTTACCCTACGTCTAGCATGATAGCAAGAAATAATTCGGTAAACGGTAAGATTCCCGTAAAAGGCACACTAAAACGCTTCAATAAAATGAAGCGTTTTAACTAAAACTATCTGCTAGTGCATCGCCCCGCTCATTGGGGACAGACTTACATGAGTGGTTTCACTCATTTGGGACAGACATCGATTTGCGATTTTGTCGTTTTGGGCCTGTTTTTGTTGCTGATTGGATATAAATAGGTCACAGGCTCAGCATTTCGCGTTCCTTCTCTCCTTTTAGGTGTTGCCTGTACGGCTTTGAAAGGAGAGACCATGCCCCGATGCGCCCGCGAAATTTCGCTCACCGGCTATTACCACGTCTTTGACCGCGGTAACTCCAAACAGATCATTTTTGAAGATGATTCCGACCGCTATCGTTTCCTATCGGACATATCGGACAGGTTTGCGTGCCATGACGTGGCGGTGTTGGCCTGGTGTCTTATGGACAACCACTTCCATTTGATGGTTGATGACCCATATGACAACCTTTCAAAGGCAATGCAGTGCGCGCTGACGGCGTATGCCAAGTATTTCAATGGGAAAACGGGAAGAACGGGCCATCTGTTTGACAATCGCTATTCGCGGGTCGCGGTTGAGTCGGACACGCAGGCGGTGCAGCTGCTCGACTATATTCATCTCAATCCCGTGAAGGGTGCGCTTGACTCGCTCGAGGCGTACCGCTGGTCAAGCTATA
Source organism: uncultured Collinsella sp. (assembly GCA_900552995.1). GTDB lineage: Bacteria > Actinomycetota > Coriobacteriia > Coriobacteriales > Coriobacteriaceae > Collinsella. The sequence continues at coordinate 9,359 of USBX01000012.1, read as the reverse complement.
AGGCGTATCAGCTGGGCTATGATCCCTTTGACATCTGCAAACACTCATGTAAGTCTGTCCCCAATGAGTGCAAAAAGGCGCCCTCCGTAGGGGAGGGCGCCTTTGGTAAGTTCTATATGAACGCGAGGTCTTTGACCCGGAGAGTCCGAGGTACTTGTTGGTAAGACCTTATTTAGGAGCGCGCAACCTTGCCAGACTTGAGGCAGGTGGAGCAAACGTTCATCTTACGACGGTGACCATCGACGACGACGTAGACGCGCTGGATGTTGGGGCGGAACTTACGGTTGGTGACGCGGTGAGAGTGGCTGATGGAGCGACCGGCAACGGGGTGCTTAGCGCAAACTTCGCAAACTTTGGACATAACTGACCCTCCTTGGGCGACAAACGAACATGTCGCGTTAACAAACAAGCCTGAACTATAGCACAGAAGTCGCTCCCTGTGCGCAATCTACACAGAGATATTCCTCTTTTGGCGATAGTGCCCACGCTACGGCCCTGGACGTAGATCCGATTTGCGTGCAGCAGAGGGGATTATGCCAGCTCGTGCGTGTGTTTTCAAGCTCGTCCCACAAATATATATAGGTTTATGGAGCGCCTGCGCCCGTTTACGGATTGCTCGGTATTTATGCTCGCAATTAAGCTCGAGGTTGGCTACACTATCCCTTGACCATTAAAGGGGTACGAGATACCCACATGGAATTACATAGCTGCCAAAGAGCAGTCCTTCCTGTGGGTGTCTGGTCCGCTTTAAGCGGTCGGGCATCTATTTTTTTGACTGTGTCAGCAGTCAAGACATGTGAGGAAGGAGATCGATGGGCACGACTTCCCCCAAGGCGGTCATCATGGACGAGACCGCCGTCAATCGAGCGATGACCCGCATCGCGCACGAGATTCTCGAGCGCAACGAGGGCTGTGAAGACCTCGCTCTGGTCGGCATCGTCACGCGCGGCGACCTTCTGGCAAAGAAGCTCGCCGAGGAGATCAAGGAGATCGAGGGCGTCGACGTTCCGCTCGGTAGCCTCGACATCAGCTTCTACCGCGATGACTACGCTACCAATTTCGCTCCCGCGATCCACGCCACCAACATTCCCTTTAGCGTCGACGGCAAGCGCGTCGTTTTGGTGGACGACATCCTGTATACGGGCCGTACCATTCGCGCCGCTCTGGACGCCGTTATGGACCTGGGCCGTCCGAGCCGCATCGAGCTGGCAGTCCTCGTTGACCGCGGCCACCGCGAGCTCCCCATCTCGCCGGACTTTGTCGGCAAGAACGTTCCCTCGTCGCATGAGGAGAACGTGCACCTATATATGAAGGAAGTAGACGGCCACACCGCTGTCGAGATTAACGACGTCGCGCCGGGTTCCCACGTGGGCTCCGCGCCGCTGGGAGGTGAGTAGTACCGTGGCGTTCAACCATAAGCACCTGATCGACATTACCGAGTACTCCGAAGAGGACATCAAGCTCATCCTCGAGACCGCCAAGGCGTTCTCCGAGGTCAATGAGCGTGCGATCAAGAAGGTCCCCACGCTCAAGGGCAAGACCATCGTCAACATGTTCAACGAGCCTTCGACGCGCACCCGCAGCTCCTTCGAGCTCGCCGAGAAGCGTCTTTCGGCCGACAGCCTCAACTTTGGCGGCTCCTCGACCTCCACGGTCAAGGGCGAGAGCCTCGTCGACACCGTCGAGACCCTCAACGCCTACAAGATCGACTGCATCGTCGTGCGCGATAAGCACGCCGGTGCTCCCTACATCGTCACGCAGAACTCGCCCGCGAGCGTCATCTGCGCCGGTGACGGCAAGCACAACCATCCCACGCAGGCCCTGCTCGACCTGTACACCATCTGGGAGCACAAGGGCGACTTCCACGGTCTTAAGGTCGCCGTCGTCGGCGATATCGCGCACTCCCGCGTCTGCGGCTCGCTGATCCCCGCCCTTAAGATCATGGGCTGCGAGACCTACGCCGTCGCCCCCGGCACGCTGCTGCCGCCGGCGCCCGAGGTCCTGGGCTGCGACCACGTGACGAGCGACCTCGATTCGGTACTCCCCGAGCTGGACGTCGTCTACATGCTGCGCGTGCAGCAGGAGCGCCTCGAGGGCGCTCCGTTCCCGACCATTCGTGAGTATCACAAGCTCTTCGGCCTGACGAAGGACCGCGAGAAGCTCATGAAGCCCGATGCGATCATCTGCCACCCGGGCCCCATCAACCGCGGCGTCGAGTTCGACTCCTATATGGCCGACCACCCGCAACGCTCCGTCATCCTGGAGCAGGTCTACGCCGGTATCTGCGTGCGTATGGCTATCCTGTATCTGCTGCTTGGAGGTGCCGATAATGGCCTTGCTTCTTAAGAATGCCCACGTCGTCGACCCGTCTGTCGAGCTTGACGGTGTCGTTGACGTCCTGATTGACGGCGACAAGATCGCCGAGGTCGGCGAGAATCTCGCCGTCGAGGGAGCCGAGGTCCGCGACCTTTCCGGCAAGTACCTCGTCCCCGGCCTGGTGGATATGCACGTTCACCTTCGCGAGCCCGGCTACGAGGTCAAAGAGGACATCGAGAGCGGTACCCGCGCAGCTGCCAAGGGCGGCTTTACCGGCGTGTGCTCCATGCCCAACACCGATCCCGTCACCGATAACGGCACCGTCGTGGAGTTCGTCAAGTCCCGCGCTGCCGAGGTCGGCCACTGCCGCGTCTATCCGTCGGGCGCCATGACCCGCGGTCTTAAGGGCGAGGCCATGTCCGAGATGGGCGATATGGTCGCCCACGGCGCCGTCGCCTTCACCGACGATGGTCGCGGCGTGCAGGGCGCGGGCATGCTCCGTCGCTGCATGGACTACGGCAAGATGTTCGGCAAGGTCTTTATGAGCCACTGCCAGGACGAGGATCTGGTCGGCCACGGCCAGATCAACGAGGGCAAGGTCTCGACCCGTCTGGCCCTCGAGGGTTGGCCGGCCGCCGGCGAGGAGCTTCAGATTGCCCGCGACATCGAGATTGCCAAGCTGACCGGTGCCAAGCTGCACATCCAGCACATCTCCACCGCTCATGGCCTGGAGCTCGTGCGTGCCGGTAAGGCTGCCGGTGTCCAGGTGACCTGCGAGGCCACCCCGCACCACATGTTCCTGACCGAGAACGACCTGGACGAGACCTACAACACCTCGCTCAAGGTCAATCCGCCGCTGCGCACTGACGAGGATGCCGAGGCCATCCGTCAGGGTGTCATCGACGGTACCGTCGACGCTATCGTTACCGACCACGCTCCCCACACCCCGTGGGAGAAGGCCCGCGAGTTCGAGCTTGCGCCCTTTGGCATGATCGGCCTTGAGACCTCCCTGTCGCTCGTACTCACCGAGCTGGTCAACACGGGCAAGATGAGCGTGAGCCGCATGGTCGAGCTCATGGCCATCAAGCCGCGTGAGATTCTGGGCCTCGATCAGGTTCAGGTCAAGGCGGGCTCTGTCGCCGACCTGACCGTGTTCGACCCCTCCGCAACCTGGACGGTTGGCGAGGACGGTTACGAGTCGCGCGCCGAGAACTCCGGTTTTGCCGGCCGCACGCTTACCGGTCGTGCCACCGATGTGTTTGTCGGCGGTAAGCAGACGCTCGCCGACGGCTGCATCTGCTAGCATAGCCTTATCGCTTTTGTGCGCGGTGCCCTTGCGGTGCCGCGCTTTCTGTTCGTTTTGACCATGCAATCGCATGGGGGATTGGAGCGTCTATGCCCACACCTTCCACTGCACGCATGCACGACTTCAAGGTCGTCTCGAACCGGGAGATCGCCGACGGCATCTTCTCGCTCGTTATCTCGGCCCCCAAGCTTGCAAGTGCGCTCAAGCCCGGTCAGTTTGTGAACATCGCCGTCCCCGGCGATGCGTCTTCTCTGCTTCGTGTGCCCTTGAGTTTCTACCGCGCCGACGCCGAGGCCGGCACCGTCGAGCTGTGGTACGCCGTCGTGGGCGACGATACCCGCCGTTTGTCCCAGATGGGCCCTGGCTCCACCTCTAACCTGTTGGGCCCCGGTGGCCGTGGCTGGATGGTACCCGAGGGCACCAGGAAGGCACTGCTCGTCGCCGGTGGCATCGGCGTTCCGCCTGTGCTGTGTCTTGCCGGCATGCTTGCCGAGCAGGGTGTTGATGTGGACGTGTGCCTGGGCTTTGGCACCGCTTCCAAGGCTGTGGGTGTCGATGAGTTCCGTGCGCTGGGCGCCACGGTTAACGTGTGCACCGACGACGGTTCGCTCGGCACGCACGGTTTTTGCACCGATCCGGCAGCCGAGCTGCTTGGAGAGGGCGGCTACGACTACGTCGCCAGCTGCGGCCCCGCCGTCATGATGAAGAAGGTCGCCGCCGCTGCCGCCGAGGCCGGTGTGTACTGCGAGGTGTCGCTCGAACGCATGATGAGCTGTGGCTTTGGCGCCTGCAACACCTGCAATGTCGAGACGGTCGACGGTATGAAGGGTGCTTGTATGTGCGGCCCCGTGTTCGATGCTTCCAAGGTGGTGGTCTTCTAGTGGGTACCGTGAACATGGCCGTCGATTTCGGCGGCGTCAAGATGCAGAACCCCATTAACACCGCAGCCGGTACCTTTGGCTACGGTTGGCAGTTCCAGAACTTCTTTGATGTTTCCCAGCTGGGCGCCATCACCACCAAGGGTTGCGCTGCCGAGCCCTGGCCCGGCAATCCCGCGCCCCGCATGGCCGAGATTCCCGGCGGTATGATCAACTCCGTGGGTCTTCAGAACCCCGGCGTGGCCGCCTTTGCCCGCGAGTCCGGTCCGTGGCTCGAACAGCTGTCCAAGGACGGCTGCCAGGTCATCTGTCAGGTTGCCGGCCACTCCGTTGACGAGTTTGTCCGCGCACTCGAGATGTATGTTGAGCTGTGCCCTTGGGCTGCCGGCTACGAGATCAACGTGAGCTGCCCTAATATCGCCGCCGGCGGTGCCGCCATGGGCTCCACGCCCGAGGGCGCCTCTTCCGTTATGGCTGCTTGCCGCAAGGTGACCGATAAGCCGCTGTTCGTGAAGATGGCGCCGGTCAACGTCGCCGAGATCGCCAAGGCCCTCGAGGCTGCCGGCGCCGACGGCCTTTCGGTCATCAACTCCATCCAGGGCATGGCCATCGACGTCCATACCCGCAAGTCCCGCGTGGCCAAGCCCAAGGGCGGCCTTTCGGGCCCGCTGTGCCACCACATCGCCGTGCGCATGGTCTGGGAGGTTGCCCAGGCCGTCGATATCCCCATCAACGGTGTCGGCGGTGTCATGACTGGCGAGGATGCGGCTGAGTTTATCCTGGCCGGCGCCACCTGCGTGTCGGTCGGCATGGCCAACTTCGTCGATCCGTGCGCTTCGCTTAAGATCGCGCATGAGCTCGAGGCCTGGGCCGAGTCCCAGGGCGTAAAGGACATCAACGAGCTGGTGGGTGCTTTCGAATGCTAGAGAATGATGCCCGCGACCGTGTTATCGTCGCCCTCGACTGCGACCGTGAGCGCGCGCTCGAGCTCGCCCACGAGCTTTCGGGCCATGCCGCCTGGCTCAAGGTCGGCATGACGCTCTATTACGCTGAGGGTCCCCAGATCGTCAAGACCTTTAAGGACCTTGGCTTTAAGGTCTTCCTCGACCTTAAGTTCCATGACATTCCGCATCAGGTGCGCGGCGCTGCCCGCTCGGCCTCGCTTGCCGGTGCCGACCTGCTTTCGGTCCACGGCCTGGGCTCGGGTGCTATGCTCGCTGCCTGCCGCGAGGGTGCCGAGGAGGCGCGTGAGGACCGCGCCAAACTCGTCGCCATCACCGTGCTCACGAGCATGAATCAGGATGCCTTGAGCGAGATCGGCGTCGAGTCTCCCGTGGCCGAGGAGGCCGCCCGCTTGGCAAAGCTTGCTCAGGCCAATGGCATCGATGGCATCGTGTGCTCACCGATGGAGGCTCACGACATGCGTGAGCTGCTGGGTCCTGATGCCCTGATCGTGACTCCGGGTGTGCGTCCGGTGGGTGCCGCCCTTGGTGACCAGTCCCGCGTGGCGACGCCTTCCCAGGCTATCGAGCGTGGCGCAAGCCACATTGTGGTGGGCCGTCCCATCACCGGTGCCGACGATCCGGTTGCCGCCTTTGACGCCATCGTCGCCGAGCTGGTCGAAAACGTTGCGTAAAAGATTCCCCTAAGTCACCACTTTTGGGTCTCATTAGCACAAAATAGCCCCTGTGCCTGCGTAAACTTTCCCATCCTTTGTGTGGAATCGCAGGTCAGGGGCTTAACTTTGGGCGCAGTATATTGCACTTTTTGCGGGTATCGTCTAACCTATGGAGCCGCGATTAGGCATTTTGTACGTTCTACGTGCTAAAATGCCAATTATTGAATCAGATATAACCCAACTATTTGGAGGTACGAATGGCACTCCCTCAGCTTACCGATGAGCAGCGTAAGCAGGCTCTTGAGAAGGCTGCTGCCGCACGTCACGCCCGCGCTGAGCTTCGCGAGCAGATCAAGAAGGGCGAGAAGTCCCTCGAGTCCGTGCTCAACTCCGATGACCCCATCGCTTCCCGCATGAAGGTTTCCACCCTCATCGAGTCTCTCCCCGGTTATGGCAAGGCCAAGGCCGCCAAGATCATGGAGGAGCTCGGTATCTCCGCTACTCGTCGCGTCCAGGGCCTCGGCGTCCGTCAGCGCGAGCAGCTCCTCGAGCAGCTGACCAAATAAGTGAGCGCTCAGGATTCCAAGCTCTTTGTGATTTCTGGACCGTCAGGCGCAGGCAAGGGTACGCTCGTCACTCGTGTGCGCGAGCGCCGCTCGAACCTGGGTCTGACGGTTTCGGCTACCACGCGAGCACCACGCAAAGGTGAGGTCGACGGCGTCAACTACTTTTTTCTGACGCGCGAGGAGTTCGACCGCCGCGTGGCAAACGGTGAGTTTGTTGAGTGGGCCGAGGTCCACGGTAACTGCTACGGCACGTTGGTGAGCGAGGTCACATCCAAGCTCGCCTCGGGCTCGTCTCTGATTTTGGAGATCGATGTCCAGGGCGCCCTGCAGGTGAAGGAGCGTTTCCCCGAGGCCGTGCTGATCTTTATCAAGCCGCCTTCGCTTGAGGTGCTCTGCGAGCGTCTAGTCGGTCGCGGTACCGAGACGCCCGAGACGATTGAGCTGCGTATGGCAAACGCCGCCCATGAGCTTGCCCTTGCCGACCGCTACGACGACGTCGTGGTGAATGACGATCTCGACCGCGCGACCGATGAGCTCGTTCGCGTTCTCGATATGCATGAAAGGATCTGAGGTCCGTGTCCGTTGTAAAGCCTTGCATTGACGATCTTCTGGAGAAGACCGATCACAACCGCTTCCTGCTCGCTTCGCTTGCCTCCAAGCGCGCCTGCGACATCAATAGCATGCTGCGTGGCCAGCACAACCGCGTGCTTGCCGTCCAGGATGTCGATGACATCACCATCGGGCTTTCCGGTGCCGATACCATCTCGATGGCTATGGACGAGATTGTCGACGGCGACATCTCTTACGACGAGGCCCGTTACGAGAAGGCGCTCGGCCACAAGGTTGCTGAAGCCTAAATGGCGGCTCGCGTCTGCCTAGTCCACTATCACGAGGTTGGGCTGAAGGGCAAGAACCGCGCACATTTTGAGCATATCCTCATGGATAACATCAAGGCGGCCTTGGCCGCCTTTTCCGTGAACGCCGTGTCTCGAATTTCCGGTTATATCCTCGTGACCTTTAACGAGCATCAGGCCGACGAGGCGGCGCGTGTCATCCGCACCGTCCCCGGCGTTGCCCGTGTGTCTTTGGCGTATCACACCAACCGCGACCCGCAGGAGTACTGCGCCGCCGCTGTGAAGGCGCTGCGCGAGTTTGGTTCCTTCGATTCGTTTAAGGTGCACGCCAAGCGCTCCAATACTGACTATGAGCTCACCTCGATCGATATCAATCGACAGGTTGGCGAGGTGCTGTGTGAGGCGTTTCCCGATAAAAAGGTCCAGATGCACGACCCCGACGCGATGGTGCACGTTCTGGTGGTTCAGGGTAGTGTCTACGTGTATGCGCGCTCCGAGCGCGGCGTTGGCGGCCTTCCGGTGGGTTCTGCCGGCAAGGTCGTGACGCTGCTGTCGTCGGGTATCGATTCTCCGGTGGCGACTTGGATGCTCGCGCGTCGCGGCGCGGTCTGCGTGCCGGTGCATTTCTCCGGTCGTCCGCAGACGCCCGATACGAGCGAGTATTTGGTGCAGGATATCATCCGTGCGCTTGAGCCGGGTGTCCAGATCGGCCGCCTGTACGTGGTGCCGTTTGGCGACTGCCAGCGTGAGATTTCGGTCACCTGTCCCAGTAACCTGCGCGTGATCATGTATCGCCGCATTATGTATTCGGTTGCCGAGCGCATTGCACACATCGAGGGTGCCAGGGCCATCGTTACGGGCGAATCGCTTGGGCAGGTTGCCTCCCAAACGCTTGAGAACATCATGGCCGTCAACGAAGCCGTGAAGATTCCCGTGTTCCGTCCTCTCATCGGTTCGGACAAACAGGAGATCATCGCACGCGCCGAGGAGATCGGTACGTTCGATATCTCGACTGAGGCCGCTCCCGACTGCTGCACGCTGTTTATGCCGCGCCGTCCCGAGACGCACGCTAAACTCGATGCCGTGCATGAGGCCTGGGAACTGTTTGATCACGAGGAGATGATTGAGCGTCTGCTCAAGCAGACCGAGTACATCGACTTCGAGAGCAACACGTACAAGGCCCCTAAGACCTTAAAACGCAAACATTCTGAGCTTGCTCCGCGTGAGATTTACCAAGATCACGAGTAAATTTGTGCATAGACCGACGATGCGCCTGCATCGTCGGTCTTTTGCTATCTGGGCATTTTGCGGCTAAGTGTTCATTTGCTGACGTGTGCCTGAATAAATGGACAGATTTGTGCAAGGTTTTGGTCGGTTTTTGGTTTGACCGTTAAAACCGGTTTTGGAGCGTGGCTGTTGTGGAGCTCCTTTCCTGACACGATGGTGTTGGGAGGTTTTGCTATGGCGCAGCGCGAACAACACGAACGAGTCAAAAAGATGGACCGCTGGGCGGGCAAACTGCTCGGTCATAAGGCAGTGGTGATGGCGATACTGGTCGTCATTGCGATGGCGAGTGGACTGGCAATGGCGAACTTTGGCGGCGGTGCCGGCGGTGTGTCGTTTGAGCGCACTGATGGTTCGGGCACGTTAGTGGAGCCGGGATCCGGCGATGCTTCGAGTGGAAAGACGTCTGAAGGCTCTTCGCCTAAGGCGTCTGCCGCGGCAGAGGTCTATGTCGATGTTGATGGCGCCGTGGTGTCACCCGGTGTATATCTGTCTCTTATACACATCTGACGCTGCCGACGATAAGGCTCGTGTAGA
>USBX01000011.1 GCA_900552995.1 uncultured Collinsella sp. | reverse complement strand
GGCTCGAACAGCAGCTTCTCGCGGTCGACAAAGAGATTGGGGGCAGCCGCGGTCCGGTCGCGCCCCGTGCCGGGTGCCTGTGCCTCGCAAGCACCCTGCGGACGCAGCTCCTCCGCCGCGGGAACCTCGCGCACGAGCTCATCCCATGAGATGGCGCCGCCGCGCGGGCAGCGATTGCCCGTGACGTAAAGCGAGCCGTCGCCAAATGCCACGACCGCGCGCTGGCAGCGGTTGTTGCACCGACGGCAGGTAACGCCGCCGAACTCGCGATGCTCGAAGCGCTCCACGGCATCGAGCCCGATAAACGACGTGCCGGCGTCGCCCTTGCAGCATTCCTCGCGCGCGAGCAGGGCGATACCGATAGCGCCCATCAGCCCCGGGTGGGGCGCACGCGTGACGGGTTTGCCCAGATACTGCTCGAATGCGCGCAGCACCGCGTCGTTTCGGAACGTGCCGCCCTGGACGACGACTTTGTCGCCCAGACGGTTGAGATTTGAAACGCGAATGACCTTGGTGAACACGTTCTCGATAATCGAACGGCAGAGACCGGCCATGATGTCGCCCGGACCCTTACCGCGCCGCTGCTCGGAAACGACGCTGCTGTTCATGAACACCGTGCAGCGGCTGCCGAGAACGGCGGGGGCTTTGGACGAAAATGCCTCGGTCGCGATATCCTCAACGGCTATTCCGAGGTTTTTGGCAAAACCCTCGAGGAACGAGCCGCAGCCCGCAGAGCACGCCTCGTTGACGACGATATCGGTCAGCACGCCGTGGTTGAGCCAGATGGCCTTCATATCCTGTCCGCCGATGTCGAGCACGAAGGTCGCATCGGGAACGCATACGCACGCGGCGCGGGCGTGCGCGACCGTCTCGACCGTATGGTAGTCGGCGTGGAACGCGCGCGCGAAAAGCTCCTCGCCGTATCCCGTGGTGCCCACGGCATCGATCGCAAGCGTGACTCCCGCTGTCTCCCAGCGGTTCTTCAAGCTGACAAGACCCTGTTGGGCGACGTCGAGCGGTCTGCCGTTATTAGACGCGTAGAACGAATCGACAAGCTCACCCGCCTCATCGACCAGGGCGAACTTGGTCGTCGTGCTCCCCGAATCGATACCGAGCGCCACACGCACCGTCTCTCCGGGCGCATACGCATCCGGACCCTTTGCCGGCATCTCTTTGCCATGGCGTGCCGTAAAATCCGCCTGCTCGGCAGGTGTGGCAAAAAAGGGCTGGGCAAGACGTCCCTCCCCGCTTGCGGGCGCGACCGTCTCGAGCTTATCCAGCCGGACAAAAGCGTCGGGAAGGTCGATCGGTTGGGACGATGCGAACATGTCGGTCAGCGACAGGGCGGCACCGCGCGCGACCATGATCTGCGGATCGCGCGGGACGATAACCTGATCGTCCGATAGATTCAGTTGCTCCCGGGACACGCGGACCAGCGTGGGGTTGTAGGCGAGCGTACCGCCCTCGAAGATTACCGGCGGCTCGATGTCGATACCCTGGGCCAGACCGCCGATCGTTTGGCGGGCGACCGCGTGAAGCGCCGAAAGCGCCAGGTCGGTGGTAGGAATGCCCTCGTTGAGCAGCGGCTGGATATCGGTCTTTGCGTACACGCCGCAGCGGCCCGAGACCTCGTGGACGGTCGTTCCCCGGCTTGCGAGCTGCTCGAACTCGCCCGATTCGGTGCCGACCCCCATGAGCTTTGCCATCTCGTCGATAAATGCACCGGTACCGCCTGCGCACGAGCCGTTCATGCGCATGTCGGCAACCTCGATGTCTCCCTTATCGTTGGTGCGGAAGAAGATCATCTTGGCGTCTTGGCCGCCCAGCTCGATGGCGCAGCGCGTCTGCGGATAGAACCTGCTGATCGCGAGCGCGTTGGCGACCACCTCCTGAACGTACGAGGCGCCCAGCGCGGTCGCGATATCGCGCGCACCCGAGCCGGTCACCGCAACGCGCAGTGACTCATGGGGAAAGCGCTCGGCGAGCTCGCCGAGCATGGCGCGCACGCTCGCTGTCTGACACGCCCCGTGGCGGCGATATCCCCACCACGCCTCGGTCATATCCTCGTGCATCGCGTAAACTTTGGTCGTCGTCGACCCTACGTCCAGTCCTACTAGCAACGCCATAATGCTCCGTCTCTCGCATTTTTCCCGCTAGAGATATACCACTCTACGTAATACAACAGACTGTTGTATTTAAACTCCGTATAAAAAGCGGCTGCCGAAACGCTTCAGCAGCCGCCGAATGCACCAACAGATTGTTCTGCGCGCTAGCACGTCGGGCAACGGAGCAGCACGGGGCCTCCGGTCATGCGCACCGCTCACGCCCGCGATGTCGCCGAGAGAGCTATCCACGCTTAGGGCTCCAACCAAGCAAGTCGCCCGCGCTCAGCAGATCCCTAAGCGAGCTACTCGCACTCAGGAGCCATAGCCTGCTCCAAGAGCTCGGCATGCTCCTCCTCGAAAACCGTCCCCACAGGGAAGGCGCGACGGAAGACGAAGTGGGAAATCGGACCGGCTACCAAAAGGTTCCACGGCAGCGCCATCACAAAATTATGCGGGATGTTGATCATCCAGATCGCGGGCACGGAATACAGGTTCGCAAGGATGCCGCCGGGCATGTGCGTCAGACCCTCGCAGGCACCGTACAGCGACATGATGATAACCATGGGAACGACCATGCAGGAGCTGACGGCGAGCGTCATGGCAAGCGGCGAGCTCTTGCCCGGCGTGACCAAGTACTTAAAGGCGAAACCCTTGGCGAGCGGGCTGGCGACGAACCAGTCGCAGCACATGGCAAAAATGTAGGCAACGGGGAAGCCGAGCCACGCAGCGGCAACGACCTCGCCGTTGATGGCCCCGTGCTGCAGGGCAACGTTGTAGATGCTCATCCAGAGCACCATGCAAAAGCACATGATAAAGGTGAACAGCAGGCTCTCTCGTTTGTTGATAGGCATGAAGGGCAGATTCCTTTCTGTGTTACGCCGCGGCACAACGCAACAAAAACGGGCGGGCAAGATGGAGCTGTTGGGACTTCATCTCGCCCGCCCGTGTTACGCGCGTCTGCGACTACTTATGTGGTGGAACTACCCTAACACGAACGGCGCGCGCTTCGTAAGCGTTGAGTTTGTGGAGATGCAGGGCACCAAAACCCCCGACCCCATAAGTTGCGGTGGAATACGGACTGTTTTGACCCTTTAAGCAACAATTCAGTCCCTATTTCACCGCAACTCATTTGGTGCAAAGTAACCTGTCCCCCTTGTACCAATTAGCTGGTGTGGCGCCAGCGAGGGTCGGTGAGCGTACGCGCCACACCCAGACCAACGGGCAAAAACGCCACGATGAGCACCGCACGCACAAACCAGCCGAGCATATTGACCGTGTCGAAGGTGCACATGTAATACATCGAGCGATACAGATACAAGCCAGGCACCATAATGACAATTGATGGCACCGTGAGGGCGATGCGTGGGTAGGTGAGCTTGATTTCGGCTAAGCTCGCGAGCAGGCCCGATACCAGCGCACCGATAAACGCTGCCGCCTCGGGAGGCATACCTACGCTCAGGCCCAGAAAGGGAAACAGCGTCGGCGCATCGACGAGCGTAAGGCGCAAGGTATTGGACACGGCGCCGATCAGCCCAGCTGCCGCGGCCATCTTTACCGGGCTGTTGAACATCACCGAGAAGCCGAATACGCCAACGAAGCTCATCACCACGCGCAGGAGCGTAAGGGCAAGCGGCGAAAGGCCGAGCGGGGCAAAATCATCCGGTGCCAGCCCCACACACTCGGCAACCATCCAGCCCACAAGGGTCGCCATCACAATAATCGACACGGCATACGAAAGACGCTCAATGCCGCTTCGCATATCGAGCTTAGCGATGTCGAGGCCTGCCGTAATGAGGGGAAAGCCGGGAATCACAAAGAGCATGGCGCCGATATAGCCTTCTTGGTGCGACATTGCCCCCGGTACGACCTGGCCAAGGCCGAGCAATGCCAGCAGATACGAAACGCAAGCGAGCGCAACGCCAGTCGTCAGCGCGCTGAACTGGCCAAGACCCTGCTTGAGAATATGGGAGCGAGCAAAGTTGCCGACACCAGCGCCTACGAACGCGCAGGCCATCTCGATAGGGCCGCCGCCGAGCAAAAAGACGAAGGCGCCGCAAGCACAAGCTGCCGCAAGGCCCTGTTGCCAGGGAGAGTAATCGGGTTTTGAACTCTCAACGGTCTTGAGCATCTCGTGGTATTCGTGCACGGTAAACCGGCGCCCATACGTCTCGATTTCCTTTAGGAAGCTCTCCATCATCCAAATGCGATGGGTATTGACTCCCGTTGTGGGCAGGCTGACAACCTCGTTAAAGCAGTGGCCATCTTCGATGCAGGTGCACTCAAACGACAGAAGACTTAAGTCAACGTGGACGGTGACACCGAGTACGGCGGCAACGCGATTCATGGTATCGCGTACACGCCAGGCACCCGTTCCGCTCGCGAGCATAAGCATACCGGTGCGGCAGATGATGGATGACTTATCGGTGAGCGGCGCATCGACGGCAAGCTCATCGCCTGCCGTCACGATCTGGTGCCAGTCTGTTTTCATATGGAGTGCGCCGGCACGAACACCGTGGTGCATGGGGGCTCTCGAAAGCAGCGAGTCAAGGCGCGAAGACTGTGGGGGCTCCGTTGATTCGTCCTCAACCTCATCAGTCTCTTCATCGACCAGATCAAATGAGTCAAGCGATGCCGGCTCGCGACGATCGATTAGCTCCTCATCCTCATCGTCAAAGTAATTGAACTGATCGAGCATGTCCTCTTCGATTGCACGCTCGCTCGCGTCGTCCATATAGACGCTCCCTTCCTACCGACTAACCCCCATCCTAGGCAGCAACGGCTAAAGGAAACATAAAAGAGACGACTGTCATGCATAGAAGGCGCAAACCCCCAATGCGTCGGTAGATCCCCAACGACTAGGACTGTCCCCAAGTGCCGGCAGAAAAGGAACGTCCCTAAGTGCCAACCAGGGCAACACCGCAGATAGAGGACGGACAGCGAAAGCCCGACAGAGCGAGCAAGGTGCCTTCAAGCAAAATGGCGCCGCAGGTTGAGCATAAGTCAGCGAGCGGGTCGCATTTGAGACAAGGTGACGTGAAACGAAAGGGCGCTGACCTTCTGGTCGCGCCCTTGAAGTTGAACGTCAGATTGTCCAAATGCGGCCCGCGCAGCGTCGAGCCGTTACGCGGTTCGTAGAACCGCGTAACTAGTTAGTACATCTTTGCGCCGGCGGGAATGGAAGCGTCGAGCTGGATTAGGTTGAGGCGCTCCTCGCCCTCCTCCTCGTGGATAGCACTGATCAGCATACCGCAGCTGGGAATACCCATCATCTTGCGCGGAGGCAGGTTGGTGATGGCGAGCAGCGTCTTGCCGACCAGGTCCTCGGGCTCATAATAATCGTGAATACCGGAGAGGATGGTGCGGTCGGTGCCGGTGCCGTCGTCGAGCGTAAAGTTCAACAGCTTCTTGGACTTCTTGACGGCCTCGCACGCCTTAACCTTCACGGCGCGGAAATCGCTCTTGGAGAAGGTATCGAAGTCGACGAACTCCTCGAACAGCGGCTCAACGGCAATCTTGGAGTAATCGAGCGTGGGCTTGAGCGGCTTGACGAACGGGCTTACGGCGTTGCCGGCCTCTGCAGCCTTGGCGGCAGCGGCACCGGACTGGAAACCCTTCTCGGGCTTCATGTGCGGGAACAGCAGGACGTCGCGAATGGAGGCCTGGTTGGTGAGCAGCATGACTACACGGTCGATACCGATGCCAATGCCACCCGCAGGAGGCATACCGTACTCGAGGGCACGCACGTAGTCCTCGTCGTACTCCATGGCCTCATCGTCGCCGCCGGCCTTCTCAGCCATCTGGGCAGCAAAGCGCTCGGCCTGGTCGACCGGGTCGTTGAGCTCGGAGAATGCGTTGGCGTACTCGTGGCCGGCGATGACCAGCTCAAAGCGGTGCGTCAGACGCGGATCGTCCTCAAAGCGCTTGGCAAGCGGGCTAACCTCGATGGGGTAATCGCACACAAACGTGGGGTTGACGATGGTGTCCTCGCCCAGCTCATCGTAAATCTCGGCGATGATCTTGCCAGCAGTCCACTCGGGCTTGATCTCCAGGCCCTTCTCGCGCGCGGCGGCGGCAAGCTCCTCGACCGGCGTATCGATGGTGACTTTCTTGCCGAGCACGTCAGAGACAATATCAGTCATGGGGCGGCTTGCCCACTCACCGGAAAGATCGATGGTCTGGCCCTGGTACTCGATGACCTCGGGGTTGCCGATGGCCTTGTTGGCAGCCTTGATGACACCTTGGGCGAGCGCCTTCATGCCCTCGAGATCGGAGAAGGCACGGTAGGCCTCCATCGTGGTGAACTCGGGGTTGTGGGTGAGGTCCATGCCCTCGTTACGGAAGATACGGCCAATCTCGAAAACGCGCTCAAAGCCACCGACGATGCAGCGCTTGAGGTGCAGCTCGGTAGCGATGCGCAAGTAGCACTCTTGATCGAGCGCGTTAAAGTGCGTGATGAACGGCTTAGCCGTAGCGCCGCCCTGGATAGTCTGCAGAATGGGGGTCTCGACCTCCATGTAGCCGTCGGACTCCATAAAGCGGCGGAAGGTGGAGAGAATCTGCGAGCGCTTACGGAAGGTCTCGCGAACATCATCGTTGGCAATCAGGTCGACATAACGCTGACGATAACGGGTCTCCTTGTCGGAGAGGCCGTGGAACTTCTCGGGCAGCGGGCGAACGGCCTTGGAGAGCAGCGTCGCGCTCTTGGGGGCGACGGAAAGCTGACCACGCTTGGTGCGCACGACCACGCCGGTAACGCCCAGGATATCGCCAAGGTCGAGGGCCTTGAGCGTGTTCCAGGCCGCCTCGTCCATGTCGTTAATACGGCAGAACAGCTGAATCTCGCCGGTCGTGTCGCGCACGACGATGAACATGATCTTGCCCTGACCGCGCTTGGCGACCACGCGGCCGCCGATCTTCACGACGTCCTCGGTGTCCTCGCCATCGGCAAGCTCGGCATACTTAGTCTCGATGTCGACGACGTAGTCCTCAATCTCGGAGTGCTCGGGATAGGGGTTCTGGCCCGCCTCGAACAGGGCGGCGCGCTTGGCCAGGCGGGTGGCGCGCTCGTCGTTGAGCGTCGATGCCTGATCTGCGGCGTTCTGGTTCTCTGCCATAAGTTAGCTCCTCAAACTAAAACGCTCCCCAGGATTCGGTCCCAGGGAGCGAAAACATACCTTTACGCGGGACCGTGGTCTAGCGTGCAATCTTGGCGATGGTGTAGACGCGAGTCTTGCCGGAAGGCGTAACGACCTCGACGGAGTCGCCCTCGCCGTGACCGATGATGGCGTGGCCGACCGGAGACTCGTTGGAAATCTTGTGCTCGAGCGAGTTGGTCTCGGTGGTACCGACAAGCGTGACTTCCATGACCTCACCGTTGGGATCAATCAGAGAAACGGTGGAACCGATGGAGACGGTCAGATCGCCCGTGGTGGCAGCAACCTGAGCGTTGGCGAGGATGGCCTGGATCTCGGCAATACGAGCGGCGTTCTGGGCCTGCTTGTCCTTAGCGGCGTCGTACTCGGAGTTCTCCGAAAGGTCGCCGAACGCGCGGGCTTCCTTGATGTCCTCGACGATCTCCTTGGCGTAATCGCCCTCACGCCAAGCGAGCTCCTCGACGAGCTTCTGGCGGCCCTCAGCGGTCAGTACGATCTGGCTTGCGTCCATACGGATATCTCCCCAACTCTGATCAAACAATCAACTGTCAACAAAACGAAAAAGACCGGCTAGCCTGCGGGCAAGCCGGTCAGGTGCTCACCCCAAAGGGATGGGACTACTCTGCGTCCGCGTCGCTGTCCTCTGCCTGCTTCTTCTTGGCAGCAGCGAGCTTGGCCTCGAGCTCAGCGATCTCCTTGTCCTCCTCGGACTGCTCGACCACGACCTCCTCGGCCTGCTTGGTCTCGGCCTTATCGTCGCCCTCCATACCCTCACGGATATTCTTGACGGTAGAGCCGAGGGACTTGCCGAGCTTCGGCAGGTTCTTGGGCCCGAAGATAATCAGGACAACGACGAGAATAATGATGAGCTCAGGAGCCCTCAGTCCAAACATGTAGACCTCCACAATACAGCGAGACAAGCTCGAATGAGTATACCGCGGGTCTCGCGGTATCACAACAATAGCTAAAAAAAGGGACCGCAAGAAGCGGTCCCTCCTCATGCTCTGGTCGGGTTGACTGGATTTGAACCAGCGACCCCTGCGTCCCGAACGCAGTGCTCTACCAAACTGAGCCACAACCCGTTAGCTCGACTATAGTAACAAAGATTTTCGCCGCGTGCTAGATAAATTTTTATTTCTTTGGCGCGTCGATTTGAACCGTGTTGGGAATAAGCTCCGTCGCGCAGGACCACCAGCCGTTTTGCTGAGCAGCTTCCGCAAGATGGACTGCCGTAGCGGCGGTATCGCAGATGGCAAAAGAACAGGCACCCGAACCGCACACGTTCACGGCAACGGTTCCCTCCTGCGCGCTCAGCCAGTCAAGAACCGTCTGGATCTGCGGCTCCATCTGCGCGGATATGACGCCCAGATTGTTATGAACGAGCGCATATGCCGTCTCGGCATCCCCAGCACGCAGGGCCGAAGCGATCGCGCCAGGCTTGTCTGCCGGTACCGGGTTCTCATCAAAACGTCGATAGGCTTCAATTGTTGAAACGCTCGCCTCGCACGGCTTGACCAATACGACAGGCGTCGCCGGAAGCACAGGATACTCAGTGGCCAGCACGTCTCCCCCACCTACGTAGAACGCAGGGCTCGCGTGCAAAAAGAACGGGACGTCAGCGCCAATGCCACGCGCAATCTCGTCCAGCGCAGGATCGGCGCGGTCGATACCCCACAGCTCGACCAAGGCGACAATGACCGCAGCGGCATCCGTCGAGGGACCTCCCAGGCCGGCGCACAGCGGGATACGCTTTTCGATCGTCACGCACACGTTGGCATCGTGACCGTAATGCTCGGCCATAGCGATTGCCGCCCGATAAGCCGTATTTTTTTGCATGGGAAAATCGGATGCCGGAACCGTCTGGACGGTCAGCGCCTGTGCCGGCGTAACCGTCACGGTATCGACAAGACCGACGGCTGCCATCAGGGAATCGACCTTATGGTAGCCGCGGTCGTCACGCTCGGTATGAACCCCCAGATAGAGGTTGATCTTTGCCGGCGCGGAAAGGGTCAGGGACCAATCGGTCACCGCTAGTGCTCCTCGAGCTGATTGCCGAGCGGGGTAAAAATGTGCTCGCCGCTCTCGGGGTCGAACAGCTCGACCTGGCCGGTGAGAACATCAATATACTGGTAGGACTGACGCGACTTGCGGCCACGGCGCTCGTCGACCTCGACGATAAAGACTGCCGGATGGACGCTCTTGATGGTGCCCATGCGCTCGACGACGCGGGTGCGGCCCATGTTGGCCTTCACCTTAACGCGATCGCCCACCATATCGGTCAGCTTCTCGTGGATGTCGTCGACGTGATTGACTTCCATCTCTTCCATGAACAGGGCCTCCAGAAGATGCAATTCAAAAAGGGGATAATACCCCTAAGATAGACAAAACTCTAATACTATAGCACCCTGTTGCGAGCACGCGCAAGTAGCTAATTTGGCTACTTACAGATTGTCGGTATCGAGGACGATGGTGAATGGGCCGTCGTTGACCAAGTCGACTTTCATATCGGCGCCAAAGATGCCGTGCGCCACGTGTTCGACATCTTGGCGAACGAGCGTCAGGAAGTACTCGTAGAGCTCGTTGGCAACATCGGGGGCGCCGGCATCGGTAAACGATGGGCGGCGGCCGTGACGGCAATCGGCGAACAGCGTGAACTGCGACACTACGAGAACCTCGCCGTCGACATCGGCAAGTGCCAGGTTGGTCTTACCGTTCTCGTCCTCGTTAATGCGCAAGCCCCGGAGCTTGCCCCACAGCTTGTCGGCCTCGGCACGCGTGTCGCCGTGGCCCACGCCCAACAGCACCAGATAGCCGCGCCCAATTTTGCCCACGCACTCGCCGTCGACCGTCACGCCGGCGTTGAGCACGCGCTGAACCACCGCACGCACGGCCTACTCCTCGCCCGTCAGTTTGGCGGATAGGTGCTCGAGCGCATGGAATCGATGGCTGATGGCGTTCTTCTCGTCCGCCGTGAGCTCGGCCATAGTCTTGCCCGGCGTATCGACCGGCAGGAACAGCGGGTCGTAGCCAAAGCCGTGATCGCCGCGACCCTCGTGCGCGATAACGCCCTCGCAGGCGCCCTCGCCATAGGTGACCAGACCATCCGTGTCGATAAGCGCAACGACGCTCATAAAGCGCGCGGTGCGGTCCTCGTCCGCCACGCCTTCCAGGTTAACGAGGAGCTTGGCGTTGTTGGCGGCATCGTCTCCGTGCACGCCCGCGTAGCGCGCGCTATACACACCGGGCTCACCGTCCAGTGCGTCGACGACCAGGCCCGAATCGTCGGCAATGGCCATGAGCCCCGTCTCTTCGACGGCAGCCTGCGCCTTGATGATGGCGTTCTCCAAAAACGTCGTGCCGTTTTCCTCGGGATCCTCAAAATCACCCAGCTGGCCGAGCGCCACAAAGCGAACCTCGGGCATGACCTTGCCCAAAATGGCCTCGATCTCGGTGAGCTTATGGGCGTTGCCCGTTGCCACGACAATGGTCGCCGCTGGGTCGAGGGTGTCGATGTCGATCTTCTCAAGTGCCATGAGTGGTCTCCTTGTCTCTATAGCAATGCCGCACCGAGGGCGACGAGGGTCTCGGCCTCTCTCCCCTCTCAATCAACGGCAGTCTTATAATTCGACGTTTTCCCAGATAAAACCTACCAAAATTAACATCCCTTTTTGGTAGGTTAGGCGAGGGCCTGGCGCTGAAGCTCGATGAGCTCGGCGATACCTTTGTCGCCCAAGTCGAGCAGGGCGTTGAGGCGCTTACGGTCAAAGGGCGCCTGCTCGCCGGTGCCCTGGAGCTCGATCATCTCACCGGTGTCGGTGGCGACGAGGTTCATGTCGACCTCGGCGTGGCTGTCCTCGGAATAATCGAGGTCAAGCAGCGTATTGCCGTCGACAACGCCCATGGAGATGGCAGCCACCTGGCCGGTAAGCGGGATGCGCTCGATCTTGCCCGCCTCGACCCACATGGTGAGGGCGTCGTGCAGCGCCACCCAGGCGCCGGTAATGCTCGCCGTACGCGTGCCGCCATCGGCCTGAATCACATCGCAGTCGACGGTAATGGTATACTCGCCGAGCGCATTCATGTTGACGACGGTACGCAGGCTGCGGCCAATGAGGCGCTCGATCTCCATGGAGCGGCCCTTGCGGTTGGCATGCTCGCGCTTGCAGCGCTTGCCGGTCGACGTCGGCAGCATGGCGTATTCCGCGGTCACCCAGCCGGCCTTAGCTCCCTTTCGCCAGCCCGGCACGCCCTCCTCGATAGTGGCGGCGCACAGCACGCGCGTGTCGCCGAACTCAGCCAGGCACGAGCCGTGGGCGTGCTTCATGACGCCGCGGGTGAGCTTAACGGGGCGCAGCTCGTTGGCGGCACGGCCGTTGGCGCGGTTGACCTGCATGTATTCCATAGAAATATCCTTTCGGCAAAATATGTGGCGAAGGCTTTGGCGGCTGCCTCACATCTATTTCAGCTCATCGATATCGATATGTTCGATGCTCTTGAGCGGCTGACCAAAGATAAAGCTGCCCGCCACCGCAAACTCGGCAATGTTATCGGCCGTCGTCGCAAAGCGATGCTGCGGCTCGGCTCCGTCGCCCGCCAGCTGCTCGCGGCGCGTGAGGATATCGGTCAGCTCGCGCGTGGTTTCCTCGGCGGAGCTCACCACGCGCACTCCGGGACCCAGCGTATGGCGAATAGGCCCCACGAGCAGCGGAAAATGCGTGCAGCCGAGTACCACGGTATCGATACCGTGGTCGCGCAGCGGCTCAACCGTGGCACCCACCAGCGCACGTACGGCAGGCGTATCGAAGATGTCCTCGTTCTCAAGCCACTGTTCCTGCAGATGTGCACCCGAGGCGAGCTCGTGCTCAACGACCTCGACAAAGCTCGAGGCCGGGCATCCATACACGTCCACGCCGGCGTCCAAATCCTGAATGGCACGCGTGTAAGCACCCGAGCGAATGGTGAGGTTCGTGGCGAGCACGCCCACCCGGCGCGTGCGGGTGCTGTTGATTGCCGCGCGTGCGCCCGGTGCGATCACACCGATGACGGGGACGTCGAGCACCTGCTGGGCCAAACGCAAGGCCGCAGCGGTCGCTGTATTGCAGGCGATGACCATGATCTTGACGTCGTGCTTCGACAGCCAACGGCCCGCCTGCAGTGCAAACGTGCGCACCTCGTCCTCGGTGCGGGTGCCGTAGGGGCAGCGCTTGGTGTCGCCAAAGTAGTAGACGGACTCGTGCGGCAACGCCGTCGCAATCGCGCGCGCAACCGTCAGACCGCCCAGGCCCGAGTCGAACACGCCAATGGGGCGCGTGTCCCCGGCCAGATTCTCGATATCGGACATTACCTCACCAGATTCTCTCTCGAAAAGATATGGCTCAGAACGATAGGACCGAGCTACGAACGAGCCGCGACCAGCAGCTCGGCCGTTGCCACCCAGCCGTCGACAATCTTGCCACGCGTGACGTAAGCGTTATCGCAAGCGTCCAGGAACTCGGGCGCGCCGGCGCTGGTCAGGCCGTTCTCGACCAGGCAGAACGTGCCCACGTGGTCAGCCATGTAGAAATCGGACTCGGAATCGCCGAGCGCCAACGTCTCCTCGCGCTCGATCCCTAGGTGCTCGCAGAAGCGCGCAATGGCAACGCCCTTGTTGAGACCCGCCGGATTGATGTTGAAGGCGCGGCCGTCCTCGACGCGATCGAGCTCGAGCGTCGTCGGCTTGGACAGATGAGTCAGATGGCCGTTGCAAGCCCAGATCAGACCGCAGCCGGCCTCGTCCAGGATGGCCTGGACCTCATCGTCGGGCACATCGCCGCGCATGCCGACGGTGACCTCGCGGTACTTGTAGCCGGTCGACATGTCGTTGTGATACTCGATCTTGTGCGGCCAGCGGGCGAGAATCTTCTCGCACACGCCGGTCTGCTCGATCACCTGGTGCGGCGTGAGGCCGCAAGAAGGGTCGTAGGGCATATCGCCGGTCAGATACTCCCAATCGTTGGCCTTGAGGTCGTACATGACCAGGCCACCCATCTCGCCGATGTAGGAATTGAGGCCGAGCACGCGCGCATCCTCGTGG
>USBX01000010.1 GCA_900552995.1 uncultured Collinsella sp. | reverse complement strand
GATGATGACATCGGAGCCGCGGCAGCCCTCTTCGTTGCTCTTGCACTTGACGAAGCGGAACGGGGCGTCCGGGAAGCGGGCGATGAAGCGGTCCATGGCGGCCTCGGAGATATCGCAGACGCGAATCTCCTTCATATCGAGGACCTTGGACCTGCAAAGAAGGCTCATGTAGCCCTGCAGGCCGGTACCGATGATGGTGACGACGTCGGTCTTCGCGGCGAGCAGGCGGGCCATGACGGCGGGCTGCGCGCCGGTGCGCAGGTCATTGATATGGTCGCCGGAGATCAGCGCGCGCAGGATGCCGGTCTTCGAGTCGGTGATCAGGACGTTGGCCTTGATGTACGGCAGGCCGAGCGCCTTGTTGCCGTCATAGCCGCCGACGACCTTGATGCCCGTCTTGCCGGCCTCGTAGAGAGCGGAGACGACGTCCTGGTAGAGCGGCTCGCCGATGGAACCCGGCTCCTTGGTGCGGTCCATAACGGCAATCTTCTTGACGGTCTCGGGGAGAACGTCGACAAAGTGCTTGATGGAGAACGGACGGAACAGGCGAACCTTGACCAGGCCGACCTTCTCGCCGTGAGCGTTGAGGTAGTCGATGACTTCCTCGAGCACGTCGCAGAAGGAGCCCATGCACACGACGACGCGATCAGCATCGGGAGCGCCGTAGTAGTTGAACAGGCCGTAATCGGTGCCGAGCTTCTCGTTGATCTTCTTCATGTAGCCCTCGACGACGGCAGGGAGCTCGTCGTAGACCTTGTTGCAGGCCTCGCGGTTCTGGAAGAAGATGTCGCCGTTCTCGTGGCTACCGCGGGTATGCGGGTGCTCAGGGTTGAGCGCGTGATCGCGGAAAGCCTGGACGGCGTCCATGTCGCACATCTCGGCAAGATCCTTGTAGTCCCACATGGCGACCTTCTGGATCTCGTGGCTGGTGCGGAAGCCATCGAAGAAGTTAAGGAACGGGGTCTTGCCCTCGATGGCGGCAAGGTGAGCCACCGGCGAGAGGTCCATGACCTCCTGGACGTTGCCCTCGGCAAGGATGGCGAAGCCGGTCTGGCGGCAGGCCATGACGTCGGAGTGATCGCCAAAGATGTTCAGGGCGTGCGAAGCGACGCAACGCGCGGAGACGTGGAAGACGCCCGGGAGCTGCTCGCCCGCGATCTTGTACATGTTCGGGATCATCAGGAGCAGACCCTGAGAAGCCGTGTAGGTGGTGGTCAGAGCACCGGCGCCCAGCGAACCGTGAACGGTACCGGCTGCACCCGCCTCGGACTCCATCTCGACGACCTTGACCGGGGTGCCGAAGATGTTCTTGCGACCCTGGGCCGCCCACTGGTCGACATGGTCGGCCATCGGGCTGGACGGCGTAATGGGATAAATTCCCGCTACCTCGGTGTACGCATACGAAACATATGCGGCCGCCTCGTTGCCGTCCATAGACTTAAACTTACGCGCCATATACCCCTCTCCTCTCATATAGGTATACAGGCCCCGGCGATCGCCGGGATGTTGGCGTGATGGGATTTTCGCTGTTGCTTCCAATCATCTGGCAGGCGGACTCAGCAGCAGGTACATGGCGTGGAGAGAAGGCATGCCAAGGCGAGGAGGGCTGCACGCGCTCCACAGGCCCAGCTACCCGTCTTGCACATGACCGAGCGCCGCAAAGGCCGCATGCCGGATGCTCCCGGGCACGCCCCGGCGATGGGAAGCGCCCGCAACGGAAATCCGCATGCGGGTTTATTGTACCCCGCCGTCAAGTGTAATTTCGGCAAATATAGGTGGCCGGTAAAGGTTTACCTCGGGTGACTATTGTGCGCCCGGCACCGACGGGCGCAGTCCCCTGGAACCCCACAGCAGTTGCGGTGAAATAGGGAGTGTTTTTGCTGTTAACGGCCTTAATCAGTCCCTATTTCACCGCAACTCATTGAGGGGATGAGTTAGAGGGCGCCGAGGAGGATGGCGTAGGTGGTGGATTCGCCGAGTTTGAGCTCGTCGCCGGGGTTGAGCTGGGCGGAGCGGCCAGGCTCTACTTGAATACACACGCTCGTGGCCCCGTTTACCACCACGGTGCCGTTCGTGGACGACAGGTCCTCGACAAACCATGTGCCAGAATCGTCGCACCAGATATGGGCATGGCGGGCCGAGACGTCGTCGCCGACGTCGGTGATGTCGCCCTCCCCCGTTGCCAGCGCGCCGATCTCGACGCCTTCCTCACTCGGCTGAATCCAGCGCGGGGCGCTCACCACGTAGCCGTTTTGCACGCGCAGCAGTCCCAGCGGATGCGCCGGCGCAACCTCGTGCTCGCCCGCGACCGAAGATGTGCTCAGCGAGCGCGGCGTCGACGTGGCGCCGCCACAGGTCGCATGAGCGTAGTCGATGGCATAGGTCACCGACGAACGGACATCTGCCGAGCAACCCACGGCGACAAACAGCACCAGGATGGCCTCGGCGCGCTCGGCGGGCATGAGCTCAGCCGCCTGCGACAGGCGCTCGAGCGCATTGCGATAGAGATTCGTGTCCTGGTGGCATTCCTCGAGCGCCCGCACCATGGGCTCGCCAGCGGGGCCGCACACCATATTGGTCACGGCCGCGGCGTCCATGGGATTGCGACGGCGCAGGGCCAGCTGCGACATAATGCGCGCGGCCGAGGTGCCGTAATCGGCAAAATAACGTTCCTGCAGCGTGCCGACCGGCGCGCGCACGATAAAGCGCGAAACCCAGGAGCGATCGGCGGCACGGCTCTGCGGACTACGGCCGTCGGCGAGCGGGCGGCTCGAGAGCACCAGGCCGCACAGTTCGATATGGCTCAGGTGCGCTGCGCGCTTAAAGATGTCAAACATTGCCCCGCACGGGGTGAGCTCAGCTTGAGAAGCCATGGCTTAGCCCTCCTTGGTCGCAGAGATCGTGTCAGATACTTCGGCCGGCCCGCCAAAGGCGCGGGCAGCCGCGGCTCCGCCGGCAAGCGGCGTCGCCATGGAAATTTTCGCACGTCGTGCTGACACGACGGGAAGCTCAAAGGCAAACCCCATCGCCAGCAAAAACCACGTGAGCGCATAGGTTGCAATTATGGCGGCCACCAGGCCGCCCGCCACGGCATGCTGGGAAAACACGGCACATGCGAGTGCGGCCAGAGCCGGAACCTCGCAGGCGGAAAGGGCCAACACGCCCTGCAGGAATCCCGCACGGCGGTCGCGCGCCAAGGCCCCGGCAGCGATGCCCACCATGCCCGGCAGCGCCAACGCCAGCGCAGCGATAATGGCCGGCAGCTTCCCGGACCACATAAGCGGTCTCACGACGAGCGTCACATGGGCGCCCGACGCCAACAGTGCCGCTGACACCACGACCACGGTCCAAAGCACGCCGCATACCGCCGTCGCACCAACCATCGCCGCACGCCGGACTGTGTGCCCCGATACCTCCATCGGGCACGGCATGAGCGGCTCGGCGCGAAGCGAGCGGGCGACATTTTGCGCATAGTGGTCGCAAAATGCCGAGAGCGCCGCCTCCACCGCAGCCGGCTCGGGACGATCTTCCTGATGGCAGGACAGGCAGGTCATCACCACATCGAACAGCTGAGCGTCGACAAACGCCAGCGCATCGCGCAAATCCTCGGAATTTGGATCGAGCCCCAGCTGCTGAGCCTGTTCGGCCGCGGCAAGTGCCACATCGGGCTCGCGTCGCAGCAGTTGCGTCAAGTCGCAGCCGGGCGCGTGGGCGCCGACGGGATAATCGGGCAGCGTATCCATCTTGAGGCGATAAGGGCTGGCGATATCGCGCGTCTTTTTGCGCGAGCCCGAAGTACCCGACGCACCCGGCGCTACTTCGTACGGCGCGACACCGGCGATGAGCTCGTAGACCGTACTCGCCGCCGCATAGACATCGATCGCCGGCGACATACGAAGCACGCGCAGGTCGGAGATATCGTCGGTGAGCATCTCGGGCGGGGCGTAGGCCACCGTCGCGCGGCGCAACGTGGCATAGCGCTCGGTAAACGACGCCTTGCCGCCGGTGCCGGCCACCGCAGAGGCGGGCTCGAGCGCCAGCGACGAACCAAAGTCGATCAAGCACAGGTCGAAGGTGCCTTCGGCAAGCTGTCGGTCGAGCGGCAGGCGCGCCGTGCGCACCATAATATTAGCGGGCGAGATATCGCGATGGACGAACCCCTCGCCTACCAAGCTCATGCGGCAGAGCAGATCGAACAGGTCGCGACCCAGGCGCGCCGCCATGAGCGGCGACAGACGCCCGGCATCGTCCACGGCAAGGCGCGAGCGCAGGCGAGCGAGCGTCTCGCCCTCGACCCACTCCATGACAATCGCGGGCACGCCGTCAACCTCGCCCCACCCGTATAAGCGGGGAAAGCCCTTAAGGCCCGAAAGGGCACGATGGCATTCATATTCCTCGCGAAACGCCGCCTTGAACTTGGTGACCAGCGCCTCGTGGGCGACATCGTCATCAAATTCGTCGCGCGCTGGCAAGATGAGCTGCTTGAGCGCCACGGCCTCGCCCTGCGCGTTGACGGCACGCGTCACACGGCCGATACCGCCGCGGCGCATGGTGGCGTCATCGGCAAACAGCATCGTAAAACGGCGCAGGTAGGCGGGAAGCTCGTCCGTGCCCAGGGCGACGGCCGGCTCAAACCCGTCGACGCGCGCCAGGCGCAGGCCCACCATGGGATCACGGTTGAGCGACTGGGCTGCCGTAGAAGCGAGATCGTTCGTCATAGGGCGATCGCCGCCACATTGGTGTTGAAGTTGTTGAGCGCGACGTCGTCGTCACCGTAGTGCCCAACCCATTGACACAGGTTGGTATAGCAGCCCCACAGATTGGCATACTGCCGATACCATTTTGATTTGGTCGAAAACCTTTGTCGGCCGAACTCGGCACGGATAACAAACATGTCATTCGCCAGGGTGTCGCACGGTCCGGTATCGCCCGTAGCGTTATAGGTCGAAACCGCGCTATTGGCGCGAGTGACGTAGCCGTCGAGCATGTTGTATTTGGTCACGAGTCAACTGTGAATACTCTCCTCCTCGGCAGCCGAGAGGCCACCCGAGCCCGCGTCCCCGCCGGCACCGCCGTCCGTCGAGCCACCGCTCGAAGATCCACCGCCAGAGGCGGAGCCACCGCCCGAGCTCGACGAATCGGAGCCGGAGCCAGACGAACCCGAACCGCCGGGCTTGCCTGTCTGTTGGGCGTCCTGCCCCTTCTGTTGCTCGGCCTTATTGACGGCAGAAGCCACACTGTTGTTGGAAAGCTTCGTAATGACCTTGGTGTTGGTGAGCACGATTGTCTTGCCGTTTGCCAGCGTAACCTCGTTGTCCGCTGTTTCGGGACCGTCCGCATCGTCGCCACCGAACACAACGTGCGAGACCACGCTCGCCCACGTATATCCGGTTGTCGTTCCCAAGTCGCTTTTGGCCTTGCGCCCAATATGCAGCTCACGCGCAGCATGCGCCTGTACCATGGACGGCACCGTCATGCCATAAGCCGAAACACCGGCTATGACCAGCACGAGCGAGCAAGACAGCAGCACGCACGCCCGAGGCGCCAGGCCCAGCCGGCGTCGCATGCGCACCGCGGCGCCATGCTTTGTCTGAGTGCCCCCGGGCCGCATGCGTTCTCCTCCAACAAAAACACGCCGCTTAAAAGCGGCGCATTCTTTCATATTCACATTTGAGTGTATCAGCGAACCCAAAAGGTTGCGCAACGAATGGGCAAATACGAGGTGCGAGCGGACCCATCCACGCGATAAGCGGATGAAAAGCAGGTTTGTTGCACAACAAATGAATGAACGCGTGCCCAATTATGAGTGCCCCGTGCGGCAGGCCGACGGGACATGCCGTGGAGCTGACGCCGCCTAGATCGCGCGGCGGGCCTCGATAGCGCGGCCAAGCGTAAGCTCGTCGGCATACTCCAAGTCGCCGCCCACGGGAAGGCCGCTCGCAAGACGCGATACTTCAACGCCCAATGGCTTGATGGTGCGAGCAAGGTAGCTCGCCGTGGTCTCGCCCTCAATGTTGGGGTTGGTGGCGATAATGACCTCGTGGATGTCCTCGTGGCCCAGGCGCGCCAACAGCTCGCGGATATGCAGCTGCCCGGGACCGATCTTGTCCATGGGGCTAATCACGCCGCCCAGCACATGGTACAGACCATGGTAGCTGCCCGTGCGCTCGATTGCCTGAACGTCGCGCGGCTCGCCCACCACACAAATGCGAGTGGTATCGCGCATCGGGTCCTGGCAGATGGAGCACTCGTCGGCCGTGGCGTAGTTAAAGCAACGGCTGCAAAAGTGGACCTCCTGCTTGACCTCCAGGATGGCCTCGGCCAGGCGGCGGGCCTCCTCGGCATCGGCCTCGAGCAGGTAATAGGCGATGCGCTGGGCCGACTTAGGACCGATGCCCGGCAGACGACCCAGCTCATCGAGCAGTTTTTGCAGACTGTGATTCGCACTCATATATATGCGTGTCTTAGAACGGCATGCCCGGGATGTTGAGGCCGCCGGTGATGGCGCCCATCTGCTTGTTGGCGAGCTCGTTGACGCCGCGGACGGCCTCGTTGACGGCAGCCATGATCATATCCTGCAGCATATCGACGTCCTCGGGATCGAGGGCATCGGGATCGATGGTGAGGTTGACGAGCTCCATCTCGCCGTTAACGGTCACCTTGACCATACCGCCGCCGGCAGAAGCGTCGACGGTCTGGGACTTAAGGTTTTCCTGCGCGGCGGCAAGCTGCTCCTGCATCTTGCGAGCCTGCTTCATCATCTGCTGCATGTTCATACCGGCCATAATGGCTCCTTTACGTGCGGCCGCGCGACGAGCTGCAAGGGCAGCCGGAGCGCGGCGGGGCTTTCAAACTCAAAAATCGTACCACGGCGCGCGGCCAGCAAGCGGGGCGGTCACGCTACCTCAGTCGATATACATGTCCTGGAGTGCAAGCCGCACCCGAAGATTATGCAAAGTTGAATAATTCGCATCTGCATAATATTGAAAGCTAAATCTTGTAGAGCCGGAATCCGACATTTCATGTGCACCGCTAAAGACCTGCATGCCGATCCGTTGCTCACGGTGACGCGCATGGCAGCGGGGTATAATTTGATTGCCATAGATAGTAATTTGGAGGTGCCCCATGAATGCCCCCAACGCGCTCCAAAACATCCGCTCAAAACACCCCGTTGCATATGTGGTTCTCTATCTCTTTGTCGGCTGGGCATTGCTGGTTGTCATCACCCATGCCATAGCTTTTGGAGCAGAACTGCTGATAGCCAGCTCGGACCAGCCCGTCGTCAAATGGGAGACGACCGATGAGTGCACCGACGGAACCCGAACCGTCTACTACAACAGCCCGTCCCTCTATCAAGAGTTCAAGGTCAAGATAAAGGACTTCAAGATTGTCGATGCCGAGCTAGGCGTTTATTTGGCAATCGGAGCAACCATTAACGCCGAGCAAGTCGAGTACACGGACAGCCATGCGACGTATCGTATCGACCTCAGCATCCTAGGCCGACCGTCACGCACCTGTCTGCTCAAATGCGACATACGCGGCACCACACTACACATGTCCGAAATACAGATGCGCCCGGACAAGGGGTCCTCTTCTTGAGCAGTATGCCCGCCTGCGCAGCTACTCCACCGGCTTGAAGATGGTGGCCTGGCCAAAGACGCTGCGGATGAGGGCCTTGGCCTCGTCCTCGGTCTGCGGGATGCTCGGGGCTGCGCCCTGATGGCCGAAGGGGCTGCCAGCACCGGGATTGGATTCCCAGGGAGCGGCGGGAGCGTCCTCCTCTTTGGGGGCAGTTGCAGCGGGCTTGGGCGCGGACGCCGCGGCCGGCACGTCGAACGGGGGCAGATCGTCCCCGCCGGCATCGGCAGCAAAACCGCCGACCATGGCATCGTCGTAGGGAACCCGCTCGGATTCCCACGGCGCAGACGGTGCGGCAGGCTGAGCCTTGGGAGCGGCAGAGCGCTCGGGCGCACGGGGCGCGGGCTCGGTCGGGAGCTTGCCCGTGGCAGGAGCGCCGGCAGGGTTGTCGGAGCGTAGCCAGGGGGCTTTGCCCAGGTCGGACGACTCGGACGCAGGCGCGACGGGCTTGGGCGCGGGCGCCGGGGCAGCAGGTTTGGGCGTGACGGGCTTAGGCGCCGACAGGGTCGATGCCGCTACCGGTGCCGCTTGCTGCTGCGGCGCGCTGGCGCTCGAGGATACAGGGGCCGCCGAGGACACGGGCTGCGGGTCCGCAGATGCCGCAGCCCGTGCAGATGGAGAATGCTCCTCATGTTGAGGAGCCGGCGTGCCACCTCCATCCAGGACATAGTCGACGGTGCGACGACCGAATACCGCGCAGACCGTCGGCAGGACCACCGACTGCGTGTCGGCGCGACCGAGCATCTTGATGGCAAAGGTCGAGCCCGCGGGGAACGAGACCGTGAGCTTGGAGCCGTCGTCGGCCGTGGCGCGGGCGTTGAGCAAAAGTCCCGCGTAGGAAGCCTGACGCGCCTTGACGCGCTCGACGACCTCGGCCCATTTGCGCTGGAGCTCGCCGGCGTCCTCGACCGCGGGGGTCTCGGCAGCACCGGCGGCGGCAACCTGGGCGGCGTTGTTGGGCCTGGACACCGGCACGGTCGATGCAGCAGGCGCGGGAGCCGGAGCCGCAACGGGTTGAGGCGCAGGCGTTACAGGTTTGGGCGCGGGAGCCGGAGCCGCGGACTTGAGCGCAGACTGGGCCGCCGGAGCAGCAGCGCCGCGGTCCCAAGGCATGCCACCCTGATGCGCAGACGTAGCAGCGGGGGCGGCGGTCGCCGCAGGAGCAGCAGCTCGGGCGCCCGAGATCAGCGTCGGCTGCTGGACAGAGGGCGCGGATGCAGCAGGCGCACTCGCTTGAGCAGCAGCCACGCTCGCCGGAACGGCGGCGTTGGCAACCATGGCCTCCAAGCGAGCCACGCGCTCAGCCAAAGCCTCAATCGTTAAATCGGCCTCGGGACGCGCCAGGCGGGTGCAGGCGATCTCGAGCACCAGGCGCACGTCGCTCGCGCCCCTCATCTCCAGTGCGGCATCGTCGAGCACCGTCAGCACACGGGCCAGGCGGTCGGCAGGATGCTCGCCAAAGGCAGCGGCCTCGGCTGCAAGCGCCTCGGCCTGCTCGGCACCGCCCTCAAACAACTCGGCACGGGCACCGGCAACGCAGGCAACATACACGTCGCGCATGTGCGCCACCAGGTCGCGCGTCAGTTCCAGCAGATCGTTACCTTCCTCGACCTGCGCGCGAATAAGCCCATAGAGCTCGGCGACATCACGATCGGCAATGGCGCGCGTAAACTCTCCCAGAATCTGGTCCGAAACTTCGCCCAAAAGTGAGCGGGCATCGTCCGCATGCACGGTGCCGTTGCCGAAGACGCTCAGCTGCTCCAGCGTGGAGAGCGCGTCGCGCATGCCGCCCTTGGCATGGCGTGCCACGATGGCAAGCGCCTCATCGTCGTAGTCGAAGCCCTCCTGCTCGCACACGTATGCCAGGCGGCGCTCGATATCCTCGTTACCGATGCGGTGGAAATCGAAGCGCTGGCAGCGCGAGAGGATGGTCTCCAGAATCTTTTGCGGGTCGGTGGTGCACAGCACAAAGATCACGTGCGCCGGCGGCTCCTCGAGCGTCTTGAGCAGCGCGTTAAACGCCGCCGTCGTGAGCATGTGGACCTCGTCGATGATATAGATCTTGTACTTACCACGCACCGGGGCAAAGTTGACGGAGTTGATGATCTCCTCGCGCACATTGTCTACGCCGGTACGGCTTGCGGCATCGAGCTCGTAGACATCTGGGTGGTTGCCCTCGGCGATGAGCTCACACTCCTCGCAGGTACCGTCGGGCATGCAGCCGCTTGCACCCTCGGCGTGCGCCGCCTCGGCATTGCGGCACAGCAGCGCCTTGGCCAAAATGCGCGCCATGGTGGTCTTGCCCGTGCCGCGCGGTCCGCAGAACAGGTAGGCGTGGGACAGGCGCCCCTCGGTGATGGCGTGCTCGAGCGTCGAGACGATATGCTGCTGGCCCACCACGGAGTCGAAGGTGAGCGGGCGATACTTTCGGTACAACGATTCCATGGGTGCTCCCCCGGGTATACTGAGTCTTGTTGCCGCGGCGGCCATGCGGTCGCACGGCATACTGTATCCATAATAACCCGTACGGCGAGCCCGCCGCGATAGGAGTCCAAAGAGCATGGCAGACGCAGAGAGCAACCTCGTTCCCTCCGAAGCAGCCGACCAGGTCGAGGTCGCGCTCGAGACGCAGGCAGCAGCCGATGACGGCATCCTGTACCTCAACGAGTATCAGTACGAAAACGACCTCGTCACCGATTTCGCCCGCTTGGTTGCCTCGCCCAGGCGCCGCGGCTCCCTGTACGTCGCCGCTGCGATTGCCGCGCTCATCGGCATCGGCATGCTGGTGGCCGGCGGCAACTGGATCAAGTTCGGCGTCGTCCTCATCGTATTCGGCGCCTTTTTGGCCTGGTGGAGCAAAAATCTGCACCATACGCTCGCCCGCGACTTTATCGAAGCCGTCGAGGCCGACGAGTCCATGGGCGGCCGCTACCGCCGCGTCGCCGCCAACGAGGACGGCCTGATGGTCTGGGGCAAGAGCGGCAAGTCGCAGTTCTTCCCGTTTGAGAAGCTCGACCACGTACTCGACGGCGAGCGCATCTTTGTGGCCATGTTCGCCGACCAGGGCGTGACGATCCCTAAGGACACCTTTGTGCGTGGTGATGCCGAGCAGTTTGGCTCCTTCCTCAAGGCGCGCATCAACAAAAAACTGCGCATCGAGACCAAACGTAAGAAGATGAAGGCCGAGAAGGCCGCTGCCAAGGCCAAGCAGGAAAGCGAGCCCAAGAATGCAAAGGCCAAACAGCGCAAGCAGAAGAAGAACAAGAAGAAGCGCTAAGGCCAAGTCAGACAGGCCACCTCACCCCGCTACCTTCACCATGCGCCCGAGCGTGCTAAACTAGCAGCATCTATGCCACCGCGAACGGCTTGGCCCCGCGCCCGCCGCTCGCAAACGAACTTTAAACGCACGAGGGTTGGCCATGCCGCTTTTCTCGCAACATACCGCCCAGTTCTCGCCGGACGTTCCCTTGGAGGGCACCAGCTCTCGCGAGCTGCTCAAGCGGTTCCAGCCGCTCGAGACGCTCGCGACCGGCGGTTTTGGCTCCATCGAGATTTGCCGCGACACGCACCTGCGCCGTCGCGTCGCCATTAAGCGCATTCCCCTCACAGGCGGTGCCGGCATGCCCGCCAGCGACATCATGGATGTCCTGCGCGAGGCACACACCGCTGCCATGCTTCAACATCCCAATATCGTGCAGGTTATCGACTTTACGCACGATACCGCCTATGCCTACCTCGTCATGGAATATGTCGACGGCATGTCGCTCGCCGACTTTTTGCATCGCGTGGACGGCCATTCGCTCACCTTTGACGAGGCCGCGGCAATTGCCGACGCGCTGGGCCAGGCGCTCACCTTCGCCCATAGCAACGGCGTGCTCCACCTGGATATCAAGCCCGCCAACGTGCTCATCGACCACTCGGGCAATGTAAAGCTCACCGACTTTGGCATGGCGCGGCTGTCGTCTGCCGGCGGCTTTGGCGGCTCGCGTGGCGGCACCATCGGCTACATGCCGCCCGAGCAGCTCGACATCGAGACTGGCACGGTCGACGAGCGCGCCGACGTCTTTGCCCTTGCCTGCGTTATCTATGAGGGCTTGTGCGGCAGCGCTCCCTTTATGGCGGCCACGCCCGCCGACTCGCTCGGCCGCATCATCGGCGGTGCCACCTACCCCAGCGAGCTCATCCCGCACTTTCCCCCAGGAGCCAAGGCTGCGCTCATGAGCGCCCTCTCCCCCATGCCGCAAGACCGCCCCAACAGCATCGAGGCATTTTGCGACCAGCTGCTCGCCGGCTTGGGCAGCGTGCGCGAGGGCCGTCGCAGCCTAGAGCAGATGGTGGGCGAGCTGTCGGATGACGAGCGCACGGCAGACGATATCGAATCGTTGCCCTATGAGGACGACGCCATCGAGGTCGACCCCGCGCTCGGCTGGGCCGGCACGCGCTGGAGCCACGCGCGCGATTTCACGATGCGCGCCATCTCGGCGCTAACGTGCGGCGCCTTTAGCTTTTTGATCATGCAGACAGCTGGCGTCGCGGCGCTTCCCGGACTTATTGCCGCGGCCATCGCGATTGGGGCGGCCGCCGGCCTGGCCCCGCAGATTGGCTCGGCTATCTCGGCCGTGGGCTTTTTGGTACTTATGGCCAACGCCACCATGCAAGCGCAGGGCATCCTGTCGATGCTGCCCGTCGCGGTGCTCTTTGCCGCCAGCATGTCCGGTTGGTGGATCGCCTGGGGCCGCACCGAGGCCGCCGCGAGCGCCGCGCTCACC
The DNA here is from genome assembly GCA_900552995.1 of uncultured Collinsella sp. GTDB lineage: Bacteria > Actinomycetota > Coriobacteriia > Coriobacteriales > Coriobacteriaceae > Collinsella. The sequence continues at coordinate 1,131 of USBX01000010.1, read as the reverse complement.
TGCGCGGTGGCACTTGGCTGTCTAACGGGCGACGTCCTCCTTGCCGCCGGGGTCGCCGCCGGCATCGCGGCCTTTTGGCTCGGCCCGGCAAGCGCCGCGGCCGCCACGGGGATGGGCGCGCTTTTTGGCCGCCTGGCTACGGTTGCGCTTTCCACCGGAGGCGTGCTGGGGCTTGGCAATGTTGCCGCGGCACTGGGAGACATGCTCTTCTGGGCTGCCGTCGTGCTCGTCGCGGCGACAGCTGCACTGACATCTCTGCTGCTCAACGTCCATGCCAAGCGTGCCGAGCAGGGTTCGAACCTGGCTGCAATCGCTGCCATCGCCGGCTGCGGAATAGGCTCCGCAGCGTCGCTCTGTCTTGCACACCATATGGAAATTGCCAGCCTTGCGGCCGCGGTCGTCGTCAAGGCGGCGGTTGCGGGAACCCTATCCTCTATAATCGTTGGGATATGCCTATATTTGCTCGGATACCAAAGAACCTATACGGAGAGTGATCTTTCGTGAACTTCCTGAACATCTTCGAGGACCACGTGGCCGGCATCTTCGGTGCCACCCGTGCCCCGTTCTCCTTTAAGAAGCTTGCCAAGCAGGCCGCTCGCGACATGGAGGATCAGACTCTGGTGATCAACGGCGTCAACACCGCGCCGGCACTCTATACCATCCTGATCGCCGCCGACGACGATCCCATGCTCGCCCCGTTCTACCCCGAGCTTTCGCGCGAAGTTCGCGAGTTTGTGAAGGCACAGGCCGAAAAGCGCCGCTATGTCTTTGTCGGCGAGCCCCTCGTGCGCTTTATGATCGATCCGCAGCTGCGCGCCGGCAAGTTCTCGGTCTTTGCCGAGAACGTCGATGCCCCCACGCTCGGCCGCCTGTACGAAGAAGAGCGCGCCTATCAGAACGGCCTGGGCCAGAACAACTCCGCGGCAAGCCGTGCCGCCAGCGCCCCGCGCGCCGGCCAGCAGCAGTTTGCTGCCCCGCAGCAGCAGCGCCCCGCCGCCATGCCCCAGCAACAGCCGACGCCTCGCGCCGCCGCTCCCGACCCGCTTGCCGTGGCAGACCCCTTCGCGCCTAGCGTCCCCGACCCTGTCTCTTATACACATCTGACGCTGCCGACGATAAGGCTCGTGTAGA
>USBX01000009.1 GCA_900552995.1 uncultured Collinsella sp. | reverse complement strand
GAGTGTCTCGTGGGCTCGGAGATGTGTATAAGAGACAGGGTTCATGAAGTAGTCTCGGCCCTGGACATAGCGAGTCCACTGATGCATGCCAGTCTTATCGAGTCTCTCGCCATAGGTTCTGGCAATATCGAACTTGCCGTCGGTGTACTCGGCGAAGCCCTTTTCTTCGGGCATGGATTGGATCTTCTCAGAGTGGAGGCAATTCTCGGTGTCATTGAGGTCGACATCGTAGTTGAGGCTCCCGATATTAGGGTTGAGCGACGCGACGTCGTCAGCGAGCTTCATGGCGATCCACTGATGGGCGGAAAGTGTGGTGAACAGCCAGGTCTCGTTGTTGTCGGCGATGATGATCTGGTCGTTGGTACAGACGCCTTGATCATCGATCAGGCTGCCGAGAAGCTCGACGCCCTCGCGGGCCGTGGCGCTCTCGCCCAGGATGATGCTGCCGTAACTGTACTCGCCCAGACCCACTTCCTCATCGATGGGGTCTGCTGCAGCGGCCTCCTCGTTATAGGAGGTGCTTAGCGTGGCGGAGCAGGAGACGCCCTTCTCGTTGATGCCGGCCTCGGAGTAGGCGTCGGTGCGACCCATCCAGTTGGAGGGGTGGTCGCGTACATAGCTGTAGCGATAGGTAGGCTTGTTCGAAGTGTATTCAAAAGCAGATTCAATCGAGCTGTACTTAAAGCCAGGTTCGTGGGCAGGTTCGATGCCGTAGTGCTTAAGATAGCGCTTGCCAAAGTCCTCGGCGCGGCCGTAGTACGTGTTGCCGTCGGCCGTAAGGTTTTTGCCCATGTACATCTGCGTACAGGCGAGCGCAGATGTCGGCATGGACATGATGGTCGCAGCTCCAAAGGCGAGGCCTATGCCTAGCTTCTTGAGCGCGTTGACGGGGCGAGTTTTCCTCATTTTCCCTCCCAGCGTGCGAAAGCCCTCTGTCGCCAGAGGGCTTCAGCCAATAAAGACACCTCATTAGCGTAACGAACTGGAAACAATATTCATCTATGAAAAAAACTTACTCGATAAGCGTGATGAAATATGCGATGAGCGGTTAATTGTACTCAGTTTATAGCTTTACTTTAATAAAGACGCCCTGTAATTACTGTAGTCGAATAAAGTAGCTGGGAATGCCCGAAATGAAAATCCTCTGCTGTTTGGCAAATGCATAAACAGCAGGGGAGACGATAATTGAATGAATATCATACCAATGTGGAATTACTTCTTCCGGCGGTGGATCACGTTGATCGCATAGCCGATGAGCATGGCCAAAACGATGACGATAAAGCCGAGCAGAGGGTTGTCGTTCATGGGGTCCTCCTATTTACCAAGCGGTGAGAATTCGTCGACGATGAGGTCGAGGCATTGCGGAAGCGCGCGGGCACCAAAGACGCCCGAGTTGCTGGAGATGATCTCGCCATCGAACTGCATGCCCAGCGACGGCGTGCAGGTGATCTTGGCTTCCTTGGTTTGGATGATCTTGAACTGCGGACGGCCGAGCAACTTGCCGGCGGGGTCGAGCGCGGCGGTGATCACGGTCGGGAGCAGCTGGACGGTTTTTACGGGCTCGATGACCGCGATGTCGACCATGCCGTCGTTCATGCGGCAATCGGGGAACAGGTTGATGTCGTTTTGAATGACCGAGGTGTTGCCAGCCATGCAGCAGATGCCGTCGAGCTCCTCGACAATGCTGTCGTGCTCAATGGTAAAGTGCGCCACCGTGGGGTTGGGCGTGGCGAGCGCGGAGAGGAAGTAGGCGATCTCGCCGATGTCGTTTTTGGTGGAAGCGGCCTTCATCATGATTTCGGCGTCGAAGCCCGAGCCGGCAATGATGATAAAGCCGTGGCGCTTCTCGTTGCCGTTCTCGTCGAGCCAAAAGAGCTCGCCCATGTCCACTTTGACCGTGCGACCGGCGCGGCAGGCCTTGGCAAGCGCCGCTGCCTCGGGGGCATTGCCGATGTTGTTAAAGAACAGGCAGGCCGTACCGGAGGGGAAGACGAGCGTGGGGACACCGCATCCGCGCATCTGGTCGAGCACGTTGGAGACAGTGCCGTCGCCGCCCGAAACGACCACGCGGTCAAACTCGCGCACGTCTGCCACGGCGTCCTCGGGCTCCATGCCATCGCCGATAAAGCGCATCACGACCTCGTCGCCGCCCTGTGCAAGGGCGTGCGTGAATGCGAAGATTTCATCTGAGCTGGGGCCCGATGCCGGGTTGTGGATGATAAGGCAGCGCATACTTACGTTCCCGTTCTGTGACTAACCGAGTATAGTTGTAAGGCAATGCCGATATCCTACCCGTGTTTTTCGGGCCTAACCTTATTCGATGGGTTGATATGTACATTTCCACACATCAGGCTCTACTCGACTTTTGCCAGCGCGCCCGTGAGTTCGACGCGATTGCCGTCGATACCGAGTTTTTGCGCGAGCGCACGTTCCATCCGCGTCTGTGTTTGGTTCAGATTGCCACCCCTGCCGAGAGCGTAGCGGTCGATCCCCTGGTAATCGACGACCTATCGCCGCTGGCCGAGCTTATGGCCGACGAGAGCGTGACCAAGGTCTTCCACGCCTGCTCGCAGGATATGGAGGTCATGCTCCATACCGTAGGCGTGCTGCCGCGTCCGATTTTTGACACGCAGGTGGCCGCCGCCTTTTTGGGCGAGCGCCAGCAGATTTCGTATGGCGCGCTTGTTCAGACGTTCTGCGGTGTATCGCTGCCCAAGACCGAGTCGCTGACCGACTGGTCGCGCCGCCCGCTGACCGATAAACAGATCGAGTACGCGATCGATGACGTTAAGTACCTGATCGTCGCCTATACCGAGATGATGAGCCGCCTGCGCGAGCTGGGCCGTGTGGACTGGGTGCTCGACGAGCTGCGCCCGCTGGCTGACGAGTCGCACTATCGCGCCGATCGCCACGAGGCGTTCCGCAAGGTCAAACGCATCAATTCGTGTAGCCGTCACCAGTTGGGCATCGCGCGCGAGCTCGCCGCTTGGCGCGAGGATCGCGCCGAGCGCCGTAACATCCCGCGCAAGTGGGTCATGTCCGACGACACGCTGCTTGCGCTCGTTAAGCGCAATCCCGTGCGCGTTGAGGAGTTCCGTAGCATTCGCGGTACCGATCAGTTGGGGGAGCGCGACGTGGACGGTGCGCTCATGGCCATCAAGCGCGGCGCGAGCTGCCCGCACGATCGCCTGCCGCTCATGGTGCGCGGGCACCGTCAGATTTCGCCGGAGTTGGAGAGCGTGACGGACCTGATGTATGCGCTCATTCGCCTAGTTGCCGAGCGCTCGGGCGTGGCGACCTCGGTCATTGCCTCGCGCGATGACCTGGCCGACTATATCGAGCATCCCGAGCAGAGCCCCCTGCGCGAAGGCTGGCGCTTTGAGCTTGTGGGCTCGCGTCTGGACGATCTGCTTTCCGGCAATATGGGGTTGACGGTGAAGGACGGAAAAATCGAATTGCTGTAAGGAAGCCTAGCCGTTTGAGTGGGTAAAATGCCTCCAACGTGTAACTCGATTCGGAGGAATTCGCATGCCCTATTACTATGGATACGGCTTTGGCATCGACCCGCTGTACCTGCTGGTTGTTCTTGTCTGCACGGTGCTTGGCCTTGCCGCACAGAACTATATCAACTCGACGTACAAAACCTGGTCCAAGGTTCGCTCGGACGGCGATACGGGTGCCACGGTCGCTCGCCGCATGCTCGATGCCAACGGTTGTAACGCCGTGGGTATCAAGGGTGTCGCTGGCGAGCTCACCGACCATTACAACCCGCAGGACAACAACCTGTACCTCTCTGATGCCAACCGTTCGGGCGGATCGGTCGCAAGCGTTGCCGTGGCCTGCCATGAGGCGGGCCATGCCGCCCAGCGTCAAAGCGGCTACGCCATGATGAAGGTGCGCACCGCCCTGGTCCCGGTCGTTAACTTTACCCAGAACACCTGGACCATCGTGCTACTCATGGGCCTGTTTATGAACATCGCGGGGCTTACGACCCTCGCGTTGATTTTCTTCTCGTTTAGCGTGCTGTTCCAACTCGTTACGTTGCCTGTTGAGATTGACGCCAGCCGACGTGCTGTGGCGTACATCGAGCAGTCGGGTATGAGTTCCAAGCAGGTCAACGGCGCCAAGAAGGTGCTGACGGCAGCCGCACTTACCTATGTTGCTGCAGCGCTCACTTCGATCATTCAGCTGCTCTACCTGATGGCTCGCTACAACAGAAACTCCAACCGATAACAAATTGGCTTGACAGGCGCCGCGGAGATTTGTGTCCCCGCGGCGCTGTACTATGTGTTGGACTTGAATTTGCGCAGGGCCGAAGCCCTTGTGCACGATGACGAAAGGAGGCTGCGTGGCAGGCTGGAATCTAACCGGCAATGCCGTTTCCGCCGAGTTTGACGGTTCGGATGAGCAGGAGCGCAAGGAGCTCAGCGTGAGCCAGGCGGTGGAGATCGCCGCTGGTGCGCTCGATGCCATTCCGCAGCTGAGTGTCCTGGGCGAGGTCACGGGTTTCCGTGGTCCCAACGCCCGAAGCGGCCACTGCTACTTCCAGATTAAAGACGACTCGGCCGCCGTCGACTGCATCATCTGGAAGGGCGCCTATCTCAAGCGTACCTTCGATCTGCGTGACGGCATGCAGGTGAGCTTTAAGGGCAGCTTCAACCTCTATAAGCCCACGGGTCGTATGAGCTTTGTCGCTCGCTCGTTTTCGCTGGCGGGGGAAGGTCTGCTGCGTCAACAAGTGGCGCAACTGGCCGAAAAGCTACGCCGCGAGGGCCTGATGGACGAAGCGCGCAAACGCCGCATCCCGGTGTTCTGCTCACGCGTGGCGGTTGTCACCTCGCTTTCCGGTGCGGTAATCGACGACGTCAAGCGTACGCTGCGCCGACGCAACCCGCTCGTCGAGCTCGTCTGCGTGGGCGCAAAGGTCCAGGGCGAGGGTTCGCCGGCAGAGCTTATTGAAGGCTTGCGCCGCGCCGCTGCCATTACGCCGGCGCCCGACTGTATTTTGCTCGTGCGTGGTGGCGGTTCCTTCGAGGACCTCATGACCTTTAACGACGAGGAGCTTGCCCGCGCGGTGGCGGCTTGCCCTGTGCCCGTGGTGACCGGTATCGGCCATGAGCCCGATACCTCGATTTGCGACATGGTGAGCGACCGCCGCGCCTCCACGCCCACGGCGGCGGCCGAATCGGTGGCGCCGGCCATGACGGAGTTGGCCGATGTGCTCGAGGCGCGCCATCAGCGTCTGGGTGCCGCGATGGCATCGATGATTGGGTCGGCCCAGGTCGACCTGGAGATGCTCGATCAGCGTGGCCGTCGTTCCTGGGATACCTATACGGCTCGCTTGGGCGACGCGCTCGATGCGGCCGCATGCCGCCCGTGTCTCAACGATCCGACGTTTATGGTCGAGCGTCGTGAGTCAGAGCTTGCCTTGACGGCCGATCGTTTGTCCGGTGCCATAACGCGCTCGGTCGGGGCTTTCCGATCCAGCTTTGAACGCCTGCCCGAGCGTCTGGCTGCAAGCACCTCGGGACTCGATGGCAAGCGCCATGCGCTCACGCTTGCGAGTTCCCGTCTGGAGCATCAGGGACGTACGATGCTCAGCAAACCCGCCTCCGACCTGGGCCGAGCTGCTGCGTCGCTCGATGCCCTGTCGCCGCTTAAGGTGCTTGCTCGCGGCTATTCCATCGCATACAGCGATGACGGTGTGGCTACGAGCGCCAAGACCTTTAAGCCCGGCGACGCCATCCGCGTGCGCATGGCAGACGGCAACGTGGCGGCAACGGTCAATACGGTCGAGTAGGCCGCGTTTCGCAGCGATAAACCTTTAGGAAAGGAAACAGATATGGCAGAGAAGACCCCGGTAGAGCAGCTTACGTACAAGCAGGCCTCGCAGGAGCTGGAGCTCATCATCCGCAGCCTGGAGTCGGGCGATATGGAGCTTGAGGAGTCGCTCGAGAGCTACACCCGCGGCGTCGAGCTCCTCAAAAGCCTGCGCACCCGCCTGTCCGATGCCGAGCAGAAGGTCTCGGTGCTCCTTAAGGACGTCGACGGCAACGACGTGCTCGCCGACGGCGAAGCCGCCAACACCGACGACAACCTTTCGTTCTAACCATCCCGACCAAATATAATTACCTTGGTCTGTGAGAAAGGAACCAACCATGTGTGATTGCATCTTCTGCAAAATTGCCAACCACGAGATCCCCTCGACCGTCGTCTACGAGGATGACCAGGTCATCGCGTTCGACGACCTCAACCCCCAGGCGCCGGTCCACACGCTCGTGATCCCCAAGAAGCACTACAGTGACATCGCCGATAACGTGCCCGCTGAGACCATGGGCGCCATGGCCCACGCCATCCAGGAGGTCGCCAAGGCCAAGGGACTGGAGGACGGTTTCCGCGTCATCTCCAACAAGGGCGTCAACGCCGGTCAGACCGTCATGCACTTCCACATGCACGTCCTCGGCGGCAAGAACCTGGGCGAGAACCTCATCTGAGGACGCACGGCCCGTCGCCTTGGCTGCCTTTGGAGTAACCTATGCAGTTTTCTCAACTCGAATACCTTCAAGCGGTAGCGAACTATGGCGGCGTGCGCAAAGCAGCTCGCGCCGTTCATGTGAGTCCGCAGGCTGTTTCGTCGGCAATCAAAAAGTTGGAATCTGAGTATCAGATTGTTTTGCTCGACCGATCGGCGGGGGAGGCTGTTTTGTCTCCGGCTGGTAGAGAATTTGCGCGTCGTGCACGCGTGATCCTGGCACAAGTCGACGATCTCAAAAAGTACGCTCAATCGAGGGGCGACGGCGTCTCGCCCGATGGCCACTTTCGTCTTTACGCCCCCTGCCTTCATGGACGGGGGCGCCTTTTTGCCGAAAACTGGTATGACTCGTTTGAACGCTCGCGCCTTCAGATTCATCTTGATGTGTGGCATCAGCCAACGGCTACATGCTTTGAATCACTTATACTTGGAATATCGGACGCGGCTATCTCGTTTGAGGAACCACGGGACAGCGTCCTTTCTTCAAAATATTTGGGTGAAAAGGAGCTCAAGGTTCTTTCGTGTCCAGCGGGTCATCAATCTGTGGGCGCTATGACCGTTCGAGAGTTGCTGGGCGGCAGGCTCGCTGTTCCAATTAATTTGTCACCCTGTCTCAATGCAATCAATCAATGTCCCGAAGCTCAACTGGTTAATTTCCGCTTTCGCGATGTCGAATACGGAAACAGGGCGCAGGCCGAGTTTCTTCAAGCCGGGGGATTGATATTGAGTTTTTCTGGCTCTTCTCTCGCATCAGATGGATTGGAAGTGAGCGAGTGCTCCATTGAAGCCTCGCATGACGTAGCCTTGCCCATCTACTTTTGCTATCGACAAAATGCCTGGACCGATCGACACCAGACGGTATTTCTTCACCTATTGCGTCATCTCGCTTCGTGAGGCCATTTGGCCTCGTGTCGTCAAGTGATTATTGACGCCTTGTAACACATAGCTGACAGCTTTGCCCTCATGCTTTTCCAAGATTCCGATTTAGATTGCTGACTCTTGGAGGGTGGAGCATGAAAAACCGTACGGTTTTGCTTTATATGACGTTCGTTTTTCTGTCGAACTTCAGCACCATCTTGTATTTTCTAACTGTCTACCTTGAGTTCGTCGGACTTTCGATGGTATCGATTTCTAGCATGATGATTGCATATCAAGTGAGCAAGTTCATCCTTGAAGTTCCCACTGGCTATATTGCTGATAGGTTTGGACGAAAGACAAGCGGTCTCGTTGGCGTCGTGGGAATGCTTGGATACTACGCCGCCCTGCTTCTCGTCCGTTCTCCCCTGCTTTTAATCGGTGCGTTCGCTCTCAAGGGTTTTGCCGTTGCGTGTGTGAGCGGATCCATCGAAGCGATTTACATTGACAGCGTCTCTCAGGACCAGCTCGTAAGACTTAATGTCGTTGAGCGATTTGTTTTCTATGCCTCTTATGCCATCTCCGCTTGCGTGGGCGGTTTCATTTCGTCCGTCGGTGCATATCTCATTGGTCTTTCGGCAGATATCATCGCAATGGTGTTGACGTTGGTTGTCGTTGTCTGCATTCCTGAAATGCGAAGAGGGGGCACTGCGACGACACCTGAACATGGGATTAGCCCGAAGATGATCGGTACCGCTATTGCGGGTAATGGCATTCTTCGTTCAGCGTTCATCATGGACTGTTCTCAGGCATTTGCTTTTGTCGCCCTGGAAGACTTTTTCTCACTGCTGCTTGCGGGTCGCGGAATGAATGCCGTCGCTTCGGGTGTCACCATTGCGGTCCAGCTCCTTGCCTCGGCCTCCATGGGACTTATTGTGCCCTGTGCGATTGCTCATGTCGACAAGGGCCGCTTTGCGCGTATTTGCGGCATCGTGCGCCTTTTCCTGACAGCTTTGTTTTTGATTCCCCTTACTCCGGCTAATTTGCTGCCCGTGTTCTATGTGCTGCAGACGGTTGCGTACTCGTTATTTGCTCCAATTAAATACTCATTTTTTCAAAAGGCAGCCGATTCATCGATGCGCTGTTCACTGATTTCGGTTCAAAGCCAGATGGTGGCGGTGGGCGCCATCCTTTTCTATCTGTTCAATGCTGTGTTGAGCAGCATCGCGGGCATTCGAGTCATATTGCTTGTCGCACTCGGAACCTCTTCTTTGGTGTATATCCCCGCGCTCTTTCGTCTTACAAGCCAAAGGACATGAGTATTTTGGCACCGATAACTTATATATCAACGCAATAAACCCGAGCGCGAGGGCGTTTGGGTTTATTATTGAAGCGTATGTAACCTGGCGGCGCCACACCGCCTGTTAGTAGGGAGACACATGAACGTTCTGGTCGTCAACGCAGGATCTTCGACCCTTAAGTATCAGGTCATCGATACCAAGTCCCATAAGGTATCCGCAAAGGGCTCCTGCGAGCGCGTCTGCTTTACCGGCGGCACTTTCACCCATGCTGCCAACGGCTCCAAGAAGGTGACCGAGAACATCGAGTTCCCCGACCACAAGGTCGCCATCGAGGTTGTCCTGAAGGACCTCGAGGCCAACGGCGTCAAGATTGAGGGTATCGGCCACCGTATCGTTCAGGGCGGTTGGTACTTTGGCGATTCCTCCCTCGTCGACGAGGATGTCCTCGCCAAGATTCGCGAGGTCGCTCCGCTCGCCCCGCTGCACAACAACCCCGAGGCCAACGTTATCGAGTACTGCCTGGAGCAGTATCCCGACCTGCCCAACGTCACGGTTTACGACACCGCTTTCCACTTCAACATGCCCGAGGTCGCCAAGACCTACGCCCTTCCCAAGGATGTTTGCGACAAGCTGCACATCCGTAAGTATGGCGCTCACGGCACCAGCTATCGCTACATCTCCAAGAAGGTCGCCGAGATGACCAACGGCGAGGCCCGCAAGGTCGTCGTGTGCCATATCGGCTCCGGCGCTTCCCTGTGCGCCATCGAGGACGGCAAGTGCATGGACACCACCATGGGCTTGACGCCGCTCGACGGCGTTATGATGGGCACCCGCTGCGGCTCCATCGACCCGGCTACCGTGTGCTACCTGCAGCGCGAGGGCGGCTACACCTTCGACGAGGTCGACGAGATGATGAACAAGAAGTCCGGCCTTTTGGCTGTGACCGGCGGCAAGACCAACGACTGCCGCAACGTCGAGGAGCTCGCCGCTGCCGGTGACCCCGAGGCCCAGCTCGCCTTCGATATGTTCGTCTACAAGATTGCCGCCAAGGCTGCCGAGATGGCCACCTCCATGTGCGGTATGGACACCCTGGTCTTCACTGCCGGCATCGGTGAGCACGCTCCTGCCGTCCGCGCCGGCGTGGCCGACCGCCTGGCCTTTATGGGCGTCAAGATGGATCATGCCCGCAACGCCCTGCGTGGTGACGGCGCATGGTGCCTGTCTGCCAAGGATTCCAAGGTTAAGATTTTCGTTATCCCCACGGACGAGGAGTTCATGATCGCTTCCGACGTCGAGCGCATCGTCAACGGCAAGTAATTGCAAGAGGGGAGGGGCTGGACGACCGAGCGCCGTTCAGCCCCTCTTTTGTACTCGTTGGGCGATATGCCTGATAGCTATTTATCAAGTTGTGATAACTTCTTATTAACATGCGGCCGCCTTAAGGGGTCTGCGTCGACCGTATTGCACTGCAAAGGAGTCTCATGAACGTACTTGTTGTCAACGCTGGTAGCTCAAGCCTTAAATATCAGCTTTTGGATACCGATACCCGTGAGGTTTTCGCCAAGGGCAACTGCGAACGTATCGGTTCGAACATGGGCATCTTTGGCCACTCCGAGAACGGTGGCGCCAAGCAAACCGAGGAGGTTCCCTTCCCGGATCACCGTTCGGCTATCGCGCGTGTGCTCGAGGAGCTCGAGAAGACCGACTTTACGATCGATGGCATTGGGCATCGTATCGTTCAGGGTGGCTGGTACTTTGACGATTCCGCGGTCGTCGACGACGAGGTCATGGCTAAGATTCTCGAGGTGGCCCCGCTCGCCCCGCTGCACAATTACGGCGAGGCCGCAGCAATCGAGTATTGCCGCGAGAAGTATCCGGAGCTGCCCAACGTCGCCGTCTTCGATACTTCGTTCCACATGACCATGCCCGAGGTCGCCTACACCTACGCCCTGCCCAAGGACGTGCGTGACAAGTATCACGTGCGCAAGTACGGCGCCCACGGCACAAGCCACCGCTATGAGTGGATGATGGCCAAGGAGATCCTGGGCTCGCGCTGCCACCGTCTGCTTTCGTGCCATCTGGGCAACGGCGCTTCGCTCGCCGCCATCGAGGACGGCGTGTGCCGCGACACCACGATGGGCCTCACACCGCTTGACGGTCTGATGATGGGCACCCGCTGCGGTTCCATTGACCCGGCTACCGTATGCTACCTGCAGCGCGAGGGCGGCTACAGCTACCAGGAAGTCGACGACATGATGAACAAGCAGTCCGGCCTGCTTGCCATTTCGGGTATCTCCAACGACGCCCGCGACATCCGTACACGCGCCTCCGAGGGCGACGAGCGCTGCCTGCTCGCCTTCGATATGTTCGCCTACAAGGCCATGCAGCAGGCCGGCTCCATGATCGCTTCCATGGCGGGCGTGGACACCATCACCTTTACCGCCGGTATCGGCGAGAACGACTGGTCGATCCGCAAGGCCTTCTGCGATTGCTTTGAGTGGCTGGGCGTACGCATCGACAACAACAAGAACCGCGAGGCCGTGGGTAACGGCCCGCAGGTCATCAGCGCCGCCGGTTCCGCCGTCACGGTCATGGTCATCCCCACCGACGAGGAATACATGATCGCCCACGACGTCGAGCGCCTGACCAAGAACAACTAACGCGCGCATTTGCAAGTAAACGAAAGGCCTCCAGAGCAACAGCTCCGGAGGCCTTTTTACTAGCAGGCGGAAATTCCAGTCCCAAAGTGATCATCACCAGTAACGCCTGCGCTCCCAGCAATGACACCCATCCATTCAGATCCTCAGCCCCAGCTCGTAGCCAAGCCGCCGTCCACTCCAGATGCTCTGAATGCTTCGTAGCAGTAGAAGGCCGTACGGGCTAACCCCTGAAAACATTCCGCAGACCAGAAACGCCCCCGTTCGTAGCTCCGAAGGAGCAGAACGGGGGCGTTTCATTGGTCGAGGACGTTTTCAGGGGTTAGCCCGTACGGCCTTCGGGCGAGTGCGTCCGCTACTCAGCCATCTGAGCCTGGACGGCGGTGATGGCTACGACACCCACGATGTCATCGGCGGAGCAGCCGCGCGACAGGTCGTTGACCGGCTTGGCGATGCCCTGCAGGATGGGGCCGTAGGCGTCGGCGCCGGCGAAGCGCTGGACCAGCTTGTAGCCGATGTTGCCGGCCTCGAGGTCGGGGAATACGAGCACGTTGGCCTTGCCGGCGACAGAGGAGCCGGGAGCCTTGAGCTGGGCGACGGTGGGGACGATAGCGGCGTCGAGCTGCAGGTCGCCATCGATGGCGAGTTCGGGAGCCTTCTCCTTGCAGAACTTCACGGCCTCTTGGACCTTCTTGGCGACCTCGCCGCCGGCGGAGCCCATGGTGGAGTAGGAGAGCATGGCCACGTGCGGCTCAACATTGCCCATGAAGGTGGACCAGGAGTGAGCGGAGGCGATGGCGATCTCGGAGAGCTCGTCGGAGGACGGGTTGATGTTGAGGCCGCAGTCGGCGAAGATCAGCGTGCCGTCGGTGCCGAACTGCGGGGTGTCGGTGCACATCACGAAGAAGGCCGAGACCAGCTTGGTGCCCGGGGCGGTCTTGAGGATCTGCAGCGCGGGGCGCAAGGTGTCAGCGGTGGAGTGGCAGGCGCCGGAGACCAGGCCGTCGGCATCGCCCATCTTGACCATCATGGTGCCAAAGTAGGTGGCGTCCATCACCTGGGCTCGAGCCTGCTCGATGGTGACGCCCTTCTTGGCGCGGAGCTCGGCAAACTTCTGCGCGTACTCCTCGTGCTTCTCGGCGTTGCGCGGATCGATGACGGTGGCGCCGGGGACGTTGATCTCGTTGGGATCGCCCAGGATGACGATGTTGGCCAGGCCTTCCTCGATGATCTTATTGGCCGCGACGATGGTGCGCGGATCCTCGCCCTCGGGCAGGACGATGGTCTTAAGGTCGGCCTTGGCGGCAGACTTCATACGGTTTAGGAAATCGCTCATGTTACTCCTTACAAGCGTTTCGCTAAGCTCCAGGCGCCCGGCTGTTCACGAATAAACCCGCTGCTAGCGGGTCTACCTTTCAATTATGTTCGCCGCTGTGCTTGAGCTTTCCTTGTGTGGCAAGCTCATTATAGGACGCATTAGCGCTATAATCGCTCTGATAAATATGTCTCGAAGAATGTTCGAGAAAAGCCCAGCTAATGAGCCCGTGGCTTTTGACAAGGAGTATCGATGCAGATTACCTCAGGCCTGCCTGAAGGCTTTAACGCCGGCGCGTACGACATGATTGTCGTCGGTGCTGGATATGCCGGTGCCGTTTGCGCCCGCCGTCTTGCCGAGACCATCGGCTATCGTGTTGCCGTTTTGGAGCGCCGTAGCCACATTGCGGGCAATGCCTATGACTGCACTGACGAGGCCGGAATCCTGATCCACGAGTACGGTCCGCATATCTATCACACCTTTAACGAGCGCGTGCACAATTTCCTGTCGCGCTTTACCAAGTGGACGGATTATCAGCACAAGGTGCTCGCCAACATCAACGGTACCCTTATGCCCGTGCCCTTCAACCATGCGAGTCTCAAGCTCGCCTTTGGTGACGAGCGCGGCGAGGAGCTGTATCAGAAGCTCGTGGAGACCTTTGGCAAGGATGTCAAGGTGCCCATTATGGAGCTTCGTAAGAAGAACGACCCCGACTTGGCCGAGGTCGCCGATTACGTCTACGAGAACGTCTTTTTGCATTACACCATGAAGCAGTGGGGCCAGACGCCCGATCAGATCGACCCCTCGATCACCGGCCGCGTTCCCGTCTTTGTGGGTGATGATGACCGCTACTTCCCGCAAGCTCCCTTCCAGGGCATGCCGCAGGAGGGCTACACGGCGCTCTTTGAGCACATGCTCGACCACGACCTGATCGACGTGTTCTGCGACGTGGACGCCCGCGATCTCTTTGAGATCGACGAGACCACCGTCAAGATCGGTGGCAAGGTCTACGGCGGCGAGATCGTTTATACCGGTCCGCTCGATGAGCTGTTCAACCTCGACCTGGGCGCTCTTCCGTACCGTACGCTCGACATGAAGTTCGAGACGCTCGATATGGATCAGTTCCAGCCCGTGGGCACCGTCAACTACACCACGAGCGAGGACTACACCCGCATTACGGAGTTCAAGAATATGACTGGTCAGGTCCTGCCTGGCAAGACCACCATCATGAAGGAGTACTCCAAGGCCTATACGCCCGGCTCGGGCGAGACGCCGTACTACGCTATTCTTGAGCCCGAGAACCGTGAGCTCTATGAGCGCTATCTTGAGCGCGTCCAGAACCTGACAAACTTCCACCCGGTGGGTCGTCTGGCCGAGTATCGTTACTACGATATGGATGCCGTGACCAATTCCGCCTTCGATCTTTCGGATGAGATTATCGCCTGCCATGCATAAAGTCATAACATTCGGTATTCCCTCGTATAACGCCGCCAAGGACATGGACCATTGCATCACCTCCATCTTGGAGGGGAGCAATTACGCCACCGATATCGAGATTATCGTGGTGGACGACGGCTCCAAGGACGAGACGGCCGCCAAGGCCGACGAGTGGGAGGCCCGTTATCCTGGAATCATCCGCGCGGTGCACCAGGAGAATGGCGGCCACGGTATTGCCGTCCTTTCGGGTCTGCGCGAGGCACAGGGCACCTACTACAAGGTCGTCGACTCGGACGACTGGCTTGACGGCGCTGCCCTTTCGACCATGCTGTCGATTCTGCGCGGCTTTGAAGAGCGCGACCAGCGCGTCGACCTCTTTATCTCGAACTATGTGTACGAGAAGGTTTACGAGGGTACTCATACTGCCATTGGTTACAAGTTTGCCCTGCCGCGAAAAAAGATCTTTACCTGGGACCAGATCGGCCATTTCCGTTTGGACCAGAATCTGCTCATGCACAGCCTGTGCTATCGCACGGATGTGTTGCGCGAGTCCAACCTTCCCATGCCGCCGCACACGTTCTATGTGGACAACATCTACGCCTACGTGCCGCTGCCGCGTTGCAAGACCATGTACTATGCCGACATCGACCTCTATCGCTACTTTATCGGTCGCGAGGGCCAGAGCGTCAACGAGGCCACGATGGTCAAGCGCCTGGACCAGCAGTTCCGTGTGACGCGCATCATGATGGAGTCGTTCCACCTGTACAGCGATGTTGAGTCGTCGCGTCTGCGCTCGTACATGATGGGTTATTTCACTATGATGATGGCGATCTGCTCGGTGCTCACCAAGCTTTCCGACGAGGATTGCGCCGACGAGCGCCTGAAGACGCTGTGGAATGATTTGAAGGCCTATGACGAGCGTATGTATCGTCGTGCACGTTACGGTGTGGTCGGCTTCTTCACTAACCTCCGCGGTCGTGCCGGAGACAAAACCACACTTGGCCTATACCGTCTTGCCTCAAAGATCTTCAAATTCAACTAGGGCAGAAACGCTCGGGTAACGGGGACCCCTGGTCCTTAACTTGCTACTTCGAACAGTCCTGCGCAAGACGGACTGTCTCTTATACACATCTCCGAGCCCA
>USBX01000008.1 GCA_900552995.1 uncultured Collinsella sp. | reverse complement strand
CCGCCAACAACGGCCTGTCCATCCGCCACACCACGCGCAACTTCCCCAACCGCGAGGGTTCCAAGCCGGGTAATGGCCAGCTGAGCGCCGTGGCCCTGATGGACGCCCGCTCCATTGCGGCGACGGCTGCCAACGGCGGCATCCTGACGCCGGCGACCGACCTGCCCGAGGAGACTTGGGACGAGGCCTGTGAGTACACCTTCGACGACGCTCCCTACAAGAAGCGCGTGTACTGGGGCTTTGGCAAGGCGGAGCCTACCGACGAGCTGGTCGAAGGCCCCAACATCAAGCCGTGGCCCGCGATGGAGCCGCTCGGCGACGATATCCTGCTCAAGGTGTGCTCCAAGATCATGGACCCGGTCACCACGACCGACGAGCTTATTCCCTCAGGCGAGACGAGCTCCTTCCGCTCCAACCCGCTTGGCTTGGCCGAGTTTACGCTGAGCCGTCGTGATCCGGCCTACGTCGGTCGCTCCAAGGAGGTTGACGCGGTGGAGAAGCGTCGCGTTGCCGGCGAAGCCGCGGGCGACCTGGCAGCACTTGATATCGAGCTCGCGGGTGTGTTTGAGGCACTGGCCGGCGCGGGTGTCGTGGCCGATGCCAAGGCGACCGAGTACGGCTCCATGCTCTACGCCAAGAAGCCGGGCGACGGCTCTGCTCGCGAGCAGGCCGCGAGCTGCCAGCGCGTGATCGGCGGCCTGGCCAACATCGTCCACGAGTACGCCACCAAGCGTTATCGCTCCAACGTGATGAACTGGGGCATGGTACCCTTCCAGATGGAGGCCGAGCCCAACTTCGAGGTGGGCGACTATGTCTTCGTGCCGGGTATCCGCGCCGCGCTCGATGGCGACCTGAAGGACATCGCCGCCTACGTGGTGCGTGCCGACGGTGCGGTTGAGCAGATTGAGCTCTATATTGCCGATATGACGGCAGAGGAGCGTGCCATCGTCAAGGCCGGCTGCCTGATCAACTACAACAAGTTCAAGGCCGCTGCCGAGTAACGCACTTAATTGTCCGCCCGGGGCCACCCTTTCCCGCCCGCTCACGCGCTTCGCGAGGGTCGCGTTCGGCAAAGGGTGGCCCCGGGCTACATTTCTGCGTTCTCGTTGGGTCTTGAGGGACGCCAAAAATAGACTTGCTTGATGCCGCCTCTTTTTATTGGGGCGGCTTCTTTGTTGGACCACCGCAATGGGGACAGGCACCTTTGTGGTGGTCCCGTTTGTCTTAATCTGTAACATCTTGGCCGCTAAAAGTGGGCCTGGTGTTACAGATTGAGACAAACGATCGCCGCTGATCATTTCATCTCAATCTGTAACATCTAAGATCGAAAGAGCCGCTAGATGTTACAGATCGAGACAGTCGAGTGCCAGAGTCGAAAACCACCACAAAGGGGTCTGTCCCTTTCGTGGTGGTGGGCGAGCTCGATGCTGCCGTGCTCGCTGAACGACATTCTAATGAGCGTCTCTACAGGATTTCATCTGGGCTGGCGGGCTTGGTTGTTTTGGGGATGCCGAGTTTGGATGACGCGAAATCGTCAACATTGTCCTTAATTCCGTCTTTGGTGTAGACAGTGACCATATAGGTGCTGTGTCCGAATTCGCCCTTGTCGCGTGTTGCCCAGGCATCCCAGTAGGCGGCCCCGTTTCGCCCTTTGATTTTTCCGACACGGCGGAGTTCTGTTCGCTTTAATTTCCGGTTGCTATAGATGGTTCGACCGGCTTCCGCGGTGAGCCCGCACTGTCCAAGCAGCTTGTCGAGGACTTGGTTCATGTGGCGCTCATCGGTGTTTGGTGCGTAGTCGTAGGCGAGGGTGATGGAGTCGAGTGGCTGGTCGTCGATCAGATAGTTTAGCGCCTGAGGTTCAAGGCAGAAATAGGGGGAGCATCCGTCGACCTTGCCGAGCAACGGTAACTTGGACTGCCAACTTCCGGTGGGAATTGCATATTCGTAGAACACGCCACGGCAGACAAAGGAGAGCGAGGTGGCACGCGAGCCGGCGTCGATCATCCCGCAAAGATCGAAGGGCGAGGCGATACCAAAAGAAAAGGGCGTGATGACGATAAGGAAGAGCATCACGATGGGTATGGCGAGAATGGCGATGACGTTGCGGCCGGTGGAATGAGACGGCTTCATATGCGCTCCTCGAGACAAAGATCTGTTGAGGATAGGCAGAAATGGATATGTTCAGAGAACAATTCAAGTATAATCTCATGGCGCGAGATGGTCGACCGTTAGCGTCGAAAACCACCACAAAGGTGCCTGTCCCCCTTGTGGTGGTGAGGAGCACGCGGCTTCTTTTGGTAATAGTGTTAGCTGGCAGTATCATTAGTGCAGGTGGCGAAGGTTTGCATTGTGGGGTGTTTTGCCGTGAGCCGTTCTGCCCGTATTGGATTGATTGTCTTGGCGCTTGCGATCGCTGTGGTTGGCGCGGGCGCTGTCGGTATGGCATTTCTACCTGCTGCGGTGACGGAGCCGGTGGTCAAGCCTGTGACTCAATCTGTCGAACTTCTGACCGGCGACGACAAGCCCGAGACCATTACCGTTGATTTTGATGAGCAGCCGGCTGTGCTGGGTATTAGCAATTATCCGCGTATTCAGCTTGGGGCCATGCGCTATACCACGGATACAAGCCTGATCGATAGGGCGTCCGAGCTACTCAAGGGCAAAACATTTAAGCGTTGGTACGGATATGCGTCCTATCGGGCAAAAGCGAACGACATGGTTGGCGGATGCCACTCTTCCATCGAGCTGGACACTGCAAACGGCGCAAAGTTATGTGATGTCTCGTACGATCCGGGCTACGAGGGCAATGAGGGTCCGGGCATCTACATCATGGACGGCGATGTCGCCTATGTCATGGAGGGCGACCAGACCGAGCTCAACGATTTTATGGGTCAGTGTATCCAAGATGCCTATAAACAGACCTGCTTGCCTGACCCGCAGACTGCACGCGATAGTGGGTCTGCCCGTACATGGCTGTTCGAGGATGAGATGCCCTGGACCGTCGAATCGGGAAGTACGGGTTCGGCGAAGGAGTAGAGACCGCGACCACCACAAAGGTGCCTGCCCTCTTTGTGGTGGTTTTCGGTCTGTCTCGATCTGTAACATCTTGGCCGCTAAAAGTGGGCCTGGTGTTACAGATTTAGATTTTTGATCCGGGTGTTTTCTGTTCGTCTCGATTTGTAACAGATGGAGCTCTATTTGCCGAGTAGATGTTACAGATTGAGACAAACGGGCGCCGTTGGCCATTTCATCTTGATTTGTAACATCTGGAGCCATAAACAGTCGCTAGATGTTACAGATTGAGATAGTAAGGGGACGAGGCCGCAGCGGGCGAGCGTGCCTGCTCCTTATCTCTCAATCACTCAGAAAATCTTATATATAGAGACTTAGATTTGTGTATAAGATCGTACAAAGCTGGCAACAATACTTCTCGAACAACGTGAAGCCGCCCCGTAGGGCGGCCGCCCCAAGAGAGGTGATTCCATGAGAATCGATAAGCTAGCAATGACGTCGCGTGAGGCGTTGCAGACCGCCATGAGCACGGCTGCCGATGCGCAGGCCGGCGCGGTGGAACCGATTCACCTGCTGTCTGCCCTGCTCGGTGCCGGTGAGCGCAATATCTCCGTGATTATCGAGCGCATCGGTGCCGACCCGGCCCAGCTCGCACGCTCCACACAAGATGTCATCGACCACGCGCCCAAGGTTTCGGGCGAGGGTCAGCAGATGGGCCTGTCCAACGAGCTCGTCCGCGTCATCGAAAAGGCCGAGAAGAAGGCCACCAAGATGGGCGACAGCTTTGTGGTGACCGAGCATCTGCTGATGGCGCTTGCCGAGGACAAGGGCGAGGCGGGCCGTGTGCTGCGCGATGCCGGCGTGACCAAGGAGCGCATCGAGCAGGTCTACGAGGAGCTGCGTGGCGATGACCGCGTGACGTCTGCCGAGGACAAGACCCAGTTTGAGGCGCTGGAGCAGTACGGTCGCAACATCTGCGACCTCGCCCGCGCCGGCAAGCTCGACCCGGTCATCGGCCGTACCGACGAGATTCGCCGTACCATCCAGGTCCTGTCCCGCCGCACCAAGAACAACCCCGTGCTCATCGGTGAGCCGGGCGTCGGCAAGACGGCCATCGTCGAGGGCATCGCCCAGCGTATCGTGGCCGGCGACGTGCCGAGCACCCTGCGCGACCGCGACCTCATCGAGCTCGACATGAGCGCGCTGGTCGCCGGTGCCAAGTACCGTGGCGAGTTTGAGGACCGCTTAAAGGCCGTGCTCAAGGAAGTGCAAAAATCGGAAGGCAAGGTCATCCTGTTCATCGATGAGCTCCACACCATCGTGGGCGCGGGTGCCACCGAGGGCTCCATGGACGCCGGCAACATCCTGAAGCCGGCGCTCGCCCGTGGCGACCTGCATGCGATCGGCGCGACCACGCTTGACGAATACCGCAAGTACATCGAGAAGGACGCGGCGCTCGCCCGTCGTTTCCAGACCGTTATGGTGAGCGAGCCCACCGTCGAGGACACCATCTCGATCCTGCGTGGCCTCAAGGAGAAGTACGAGATCTTCCACGGCGTGCATATCACCGATAGCGCGCTCGTGGCGGCTGCCGACCTCTCCGATCGCTACATCGCCGACCGTTTCCTGCCCGACAAGGCCATCGACCTGGTCGATGAGGCGGCAAGCCGCCTGCGCATGGAGCTCGACAGCATGCCGGTCGAGATTGACGCCACCACGCGTCAGCTCACCCAGCTGCAGATCGAGGAACAGGCGCTCATGAAGGAGACCGACGACGCCTCCAAGGAGCGTCTGGAGGCCCTGCGCCAAGAGATTGCCGAGGTCCAGGAAAAACTCAACGTGCAAAAGGCTGGCTGGCTCAACCAAAAGAACGCCATCGACCACGTGCAGGAGCTCAAAGGACAGCTCGACGAGGCCAAGAGCGAAGAGGAGCGCGCGACGCGCAACGGCGACCTGGGCCGTGCGTCCGAGCTGCGCTACTCCGTGATTCCGGGCCTGCAGCAGCAGATTCAGGATTCCGAGGCCGCGCTCGAGGCACAAAAGCAGCAGGACGGCGAGGGCCTCAACGAACAGGTGACCTCCGATGAGATCGCCGAGGTCGTGAGCGCCTGGACCGGCGTGCCTGTGTCCAAGATGATGCAGGGCGAGCTCGACAAGTTGAAGGGCCTGGAGGGCGAGCTGCATAAGCGCGTCATCGGTCAGGACGAGGCCGTCTCCGCCGTTGCCGCGGCCGTGCGCCGCAGCCGTGCGGGTCTCTCCGATCCGGACAAGCCCATCGGCAGCTTCTTCTTCCTGGGCCCCACCGGCGTGGGTAAGACCGAGCTCGCCAAGGCGCTTGCCGAGTGCCTGTTCGACGACGAGCGCGCACTCGTGCGTATCGACATGTCCGAGTACATGGAGAAGTTCAGCGTCCAGCGTCTGATCGGTGCGCCCCCGGGATACGTGGGTTACGACGAGGGCGGCCAGCTCACCGAGGCCGTGCGCCGTCGTCCCTACTCCGTGATCTTGCTCGACGAGATGGAGAAGGCCCATCCGGATGTCTTTAACGTGCTGTTGCAGGTGCTCGACGACGGCCGTCTGACCGATGGCCAGGGTCGCCAGGTGTCCTTCAAGAACACGATTATCATCATGACGTCTAACGTGGGCTCCAAGGCTATCGCCGAGCTTTCGGGCAAGGACGAGGAGGAGATGCGCCATCAGGTCGACGCCGCCATGGCTCAGACCTTCCGCCCCGAGTTCCTCAACCGTATCGACGATATCGTGGTGTTCCATCCGCTCGGCATGGCGCAGATCGAGAAGATCGTCGACATCCAGCTTGCCGACGTTCGCGCACGCCTGGCCAAGGAGCGCATGACGCTTGCCATCACCCCGGCGGCCAAGCAGATGCTCGCCGTGGGCGGCCTGGACCCGGTCTTTGGCGCCCGTCCGCTCAAGCGTCTGGTCCAGCGCGAGGTCGTGGACGCCATCGCCGCCGCCATCATCGACGGCACGGTGCGCGAGGGCGATCAGGTGACGGTCGATGCCGGCAAGGACGGCGGCTTTACCGTCGTGTGCGACAACACGCCGGCGGCCACCTACGAGGTCCCCGATGCCGAGTAGATTTTTGGGACATGCCTTAAAAACTGCCGGCCGTTTCTAAACGCCAAGGGCGGCGGATCCAATTGGGTCCGCCGCCCTTTTTCGTGCGACAATCGATGGTGTTGAACGGATGCGATGCAAGGAGCTATGCAGATGAAAGACGAGAACAAGACGAACGCACCGGCGGCTGAGATAGCGTCCGCCGCACCCAAGCCTGCGCCCAAGCCTGCGCCCAAGCCGCGCGACCCCTACATCCGTGCCGAGAACGAGGACGACGACGGCTACGATCCCTACAGCGATCGCCGCCCCGAGCGCGAGCCGATGTTCGAAGCCGATCCGTGGCGCTGAGTGCCACCCAAAAGGCCACCAATAAGTTGCGGTGAAATAGGGACTATTTTGCGGTTTGACCAGCAAAAACAATCCCTATTTCACCGCAACTGCGTTAGGGATTTTTCTGCAGGGGAGGGCAGTCAAAAAAGCCCCGTCCCAAATTGACTGCTCGGGGAGTCGCATTCGAGCTCGGTTGTCCTCTTAGCCACTCGATATCCTTCGGAGCAATAACGGTGATAAAACTTGCTTAAGTGTTAATCAAGCTACACACAATCTTGCTCTCTAATTAATCAAGAATCAGTATAATTTTGATTAGCTAGAGAGCAAGATTGGAGAATCATGGCATTCAACGACTTGATCGCCCAGAAAATAAAGGACTTTGAACAGCAGGGGGTTCCGCAGGTCTTTGAGCGAGACCTTGATCTGGAAAACCCACAGGAGCCAAAGCGCGACAACATCGTAAATGTGGTTGTGGGGGCCCGCCGTTGTGGAAAGACGTATCGCCTGTATCAGGAGATGCAGCGGCTTCAGGGCCGGGGCGTCGAGCTTGACCGGATGCTTTACTTTAATTTTGAGGACGAACGCTTGCGCCCGTATGAGTCATCGCTGCTGGCGGACGTGCTCGACACGTTCTATGCGCTGTATCCTGCTGCTCGAACCGAGGGCGCTTACATTTTCTTTGACGAGATCCAGGAAATTCCCGAATGGGGTGCGTTTCTGCGGCGTGTAGTCGATACGGAGAAAGCGACCGTCTATGTGACGGGATCTTCTTCCAAGATGCTGTCCTCAGAGCTTAAGAGCGAGTTCAGGGGTCGTTCTCTTATACGGGAGCTTTTTCCGTTGAGTTTTTCGGAATACGTTCGGTATAAGACGGGGAGCGTTTTCGAGCCAGATGCGACCTTTTCCCCAAGCGATGCAGCGCTGCTTCGACATCATCTGATCGGATATCTTGAACGAGGGGGATTCATCGCGACGCTTGAGCAGACGCCCGCAGACGCGATTCAGCTGCTACAGGAATATGCTTCGCGAACGGTCGCTATGGACGTCATTGAGCGTTACGACGTCAAGAACCCTCGCCTGGCATCGCTGTTCTTGACGCGGTGTATGGCATCTTCGGGACGAGAGCTGTCAGTGAACAAAGTGTACAACGAGTTCAAGAGCAGACAGATACCCGTCAGTCGTAATTCGCTCAGCGATTTACTTGAGTATTATGAGGATGCCTACCTGT
Organism: uncultured Collinsella sp.; assembly: GCA_900552995.1. GTDB lineage: Bacteria > Actinomycetota > Coriobacteriia > Coriobacteriales > Coriobacteriaceae > Collinsella. The sequence goes on along the minus strand of USBX01000008.1, from coordinate 8,896 downwards.
TATTTTCTGTGCCGGAGTTCACGCGTTCATTGGCAAATAACATGCGGTCTGCGTCTAAGGTCTACGCTGTCGACCCTGCGATGTTTGGAGCATTCTCTCCCGCATCGGCATTGGACCAGGGCCAGAGGCTCGAGACCGCAGTGTTCAATGCGCTAAGAAGAAGGACTCCCGCGGTGAGGACCGGCTCGGTCTGCCGCCTGCTGATCAAAGAGAAGAGCAAAAGCCATGAGGTGGACTTTGTGGCTGGGGACGCACTTCTCATGCGGGCTTATAGCCTGATTCAGGTGAGTGTGGATATGGCAAGTGAGAAAACGCGCGAGCGCGAAATTGCCGCGCTTGATGCCTCGATGGCCCAGTTCGATCTTGGCGAGTCGGCAATCGTTACCATGGATGAGCAGGCCGATATTCCATGCGAGCACGGTGCGGTACACGTTGTGCCCGCATGGAAGTGGCTCCTTGCCTAATCATCTACGGATCTGTGGGGCCAGGACCTCCTGGCCCCTTTATCACGGTTGGGGAGCACCATGATGCGCCCGGCTAGTCTTGGGCTTTGATGCTCGGCATCAGAATCTGGGCGAGGTAGTCGCATTCGAGCTTGGTGGCGGCGTCGGCCTTGCCGTCTTTGCCGACCAGCACGTTCTTGATCTGGCTATAGGTGTAGCGGTTGCCGGTCGTGAGCTCGACAAGCTCAATGGCCGTGTCCATGGGGTAGGTCGACACGGGGTCTTGCGTGCGCCCGTTGATGGTCTGGGGCACCACGTACGGATAGACGGGGCCGCTGGCGTAGACGGTGTAGCCGTTGCCGAGGTTTGCCGCACCCAAAACCGCATCGCCCTCATCGGGCGTAAAGCTCTCGCCGTCGCGCACCGTGACAAGCGTCACAAGCGGCGTGTTCGTGTCGCCGGCAAGATAGATGCATAGCGTGCTGCCATTTTGCCAAGTCTCGACCTTGCCGTACCACTCGACGGGGATATCGAGCTGATACAGGTCCGTTGCCTTATGTCGAGCATCGGCGTCGCGGGCCGCCTGCGCCTTGCGGGAGCTCACGGCGTTGGTTGCGGCGTCGCGTCGCGCGGTTGCCGCCTGCTGGAGTACCTTTGCGACCGCGGCGGAATTCACCCCGCCTTCCTCGGCATACTTGGCGGCGGCATCGATCTGGTCGTCAGTCACCGTGTCGGCCGAAGGCACCTTGAGCTTAAAGGTGGCCTGGGCACTCAAATCCTGCCCATCGCTTTTAATGGTGACCTGCGCCTTGGTGGTCGGCACGGTGTAAATGGTACCGTCGGCTGCGATGGGAGACCCAGCGATGGAGAGCGTGTAGTCACCGGGTAGCAGTTTGATGCCACGGCCGTGCTCGTCAACGTAGAGCGTTTCGCTCACGGAAGAACCGTCGGAATCCTGGCCGCTCACCTGCACGGGAATCTTGGAACCAGTTGAGCAGTCGAGCCCCGCGGCATGCACGCCAATCTGCACCGACATCATCGTGTGCGCGCTGGCGGCGACAGCGGCAGCCTGCTCTTGCTGATATCCGTTCCAGGCGGCATAGCCTGCGCCGCCGGCGACGAGCGCGACGGCCACAACGCCGGCAACCATCAGGTTGCGGCGCTTGGGCGACATCTTGCGATGACGAACCTCGGCTTCGCGTGCCGAAGGAACGGACGGTAGGGGAATATCGCCCATGGCGATGGTCTCGTCCACGGCAGGCGCGGAGCCCAATCCGGGAAGCTCGCGGGTCAGCGAATCTTCGGCCGGCAAGCTGTCGAGCAAGATGGTTTCCTCGCTCGTGTCGGATTCGGGCTGGTCGTCGGCCTTGCATTCGGATTCCTTGTGCCCCGCCTCGTCTTCGGTGGGCGCGGCGCCATCGTCTTTTGCATCCTGATCATCGGGCTGCGCCTCGATTTCCGGCTCATCCCGCACATCAACATTCGAATCGTCAAACGCAATCTCGGCCAGCGCGATCTGGTCTAGGCTCTCCAGGGCCTCGGCACACGCTTCTGCATCTTGGGCCGCATCCTCTTGGCCCATCGTCTCATCTTTCATATATCCCCCAAGCTCAATATCGGGACAACACTGTACCCAAAAATGGAGCCATATAAAGCGCATGCGAAATATAAGATCCGATTTAACCCGAGCGCATCGTTCGGTCGCATCCTCGCGGCAGCAAAAAGCCCCCGGAACGCGAACGAATCACATTCCGGGGGCTCTGCAATGCGTTGAGTTGCGCGGAGCCGGCTATGCCGCTTCGTGCTCAAGCGATGTTTGCGTCAGGCGCGTTACTCGGCGTGCGCGTAATCAACCTTGGCGCGGCGGGCAGTGGCCTTCTCCCAATCGCTGGTGCCCTCAAAGACATCCTGCTTGTAGGGATTGCGGCCGAGCTTCTTGGCGCGGTAGGCGATGTAGATGATCGCGGCGACGTTGGCGACCAGCGCGGCGATCGAGACCGCGGTAGCGGCGCCGGGGTCGAGCGTGGAGTGCGTCACAAAGATGGACTCCTCCTGGAAGTACGGGAACACCTGGGCAAACATGCACCAAATGGCCAGCGTAAAGGCGCGGTTCTGGATCCAGCCGCCCTTGTTCCAGATAAAGGCGGCGACGGTGGGCGCCAGCAGCAGCGCAAAGCCGCAGAACCAGGAGTGGGTGGGCAGGCAGTTGTAGGTGTAGCAGAAGTTCCAGATATCGTAGGCGATGATGTAGACCCAGGTCATGTCGGGCCACAGCATGTCGGTCTTGTCCTCGGAGGCGTAGACGCTCCACCAACCGGTCATGCAGAAGATGTTGATGATGCCCGCGATACCGTTGAACACGTTGTTCCAGCCGGCCAGCTGCGTGGCGCCCTCGGAGGTGACCCAAGTGGACTGGCCCAGGACAAAGAAGTGATAGGCGCTCTCGAAGTCGGACACGACGGCGATCAAGATGTTGATGGCGACGATCACAAACGGCCACGCGCGGAACCAATGCGCCTTGCCGATCTTTCCCCACTGGTACTTAATGGCGATGAAGCCCCAGCAACCGGCCAGCGCCGCGTATACCTTGGCGTAGTGGAACCAGCTGTTCTGGTACACATGGGTGGGGTTGATGAGCGCCCACTCGGCGCCCTGTGAGACGCCGATGGCGATGGCGACGCAGTAGATGGTCATGGCCAGCGGAGCCACGCCAAAGATGATTGCCGCGCCCAGCTTGGTGCGGCGGCCGACCTCGTTGAGCACGATCAGGCCAATAAAGACCATGGCCCAGCCGGCCCAGTGGATAAGGGTATCGCTACCCCAAACATCGAACAGCATGCTGCTCTCCTTTCACACGCCCACGGCCCCTCTTCTGATCGCGGGCAGTTTGGCCAAATGTCGTCAGTTCTGGGGCATGCGCTCCGGATACTTGGCGGTATAGCCCTCGATGTGGAGTGTCGAGGCGATGATTTCCTTGACCGTCTCGTCGGGCACATCGGGGTGCGTGCGGATATACATCAAAAGACCCATGATGAGGGTGTAGAACGTTTCGTAGACATGGTCGATGCGCAGCTCGTGATGGGCGACAAAGTCCACCACGGTGGTGTCGCAGATGTACTGAGCCACGCGCTGAACCACGTTGTGCAGAAAGCCGCCGTAGAGTGCGTCGCTGTTGGAGGTCAGAGTGTGCGGCAGTTCGTGGCTGCTGGCGACCAGACGCTTAAAGAGCGGGGCGACGGTGTCGAGCGCGCCCTCGATATCACCGACGGTACGGTTGGCATTCCACTGCTCGAGCTCGGAGATAAAACCGTCGATTGCCTCGTCCATAACAGCGGTGACGGCGGCGTCCATATCGGCAAAGTAGTGGTAGAAGAGCGAGCGCGTACAGCCGGCTCGCTTGGTCACGGCCGATACCGATAGGTGGGACACGCCCAGCTCGGAACTCACGGTGCGCACGGCGGCGAGGATCTCGCGACGGCGTTCGTCGCCCGTCAAGCGCTTTGCCGCGCTATCGGATACGGGGGCGGCATCGACCACAGAGGTATCTGCTGCGTTACTGCTCATGTGCTTGCCGCCTTTCATCCGTTTGAGCCTGACCGTTCGCCTAACAGTCTTGAATATTGTTGACGGTTCGTCAATACTATTTTTGACACAATGTCAACTAATGGCGGGTGAACGGCATGGGGGCATGCCTGGCCTGCAAAAAGAGGGGTGCCGCGGTCTCGCCGGGCTGTGGCAAGAGAAGGGACAACCATGATTCTCAACGGACCGGGGATTAGCTATACCGAGCCCGATATCGGCGCGGAGTTCGTGCCGCCGCTGCCGGAGCATCCGCGCGAGGCAATCGTCAAGCTGTGCGAGCACTGCACCAACCGTCTGCTGCATCGCGACGAGCTGCTGGGTTACGAGTACTGGTCGTTTGCCGAGGCCGCAACCGACGAGCAAGCCGAAGTGCTCTGCAAGATGAAGATGCGCCGTCCCTATACGCTGCCCGAGATGGTCAAGCTCACCGGTATGCCCGAGGCAGATATCGAGAAGATGCTCGACGACATGAGCTACACGGGTCTGCTCGAGTACAACTGGGAAAACCCCGAGCGCGCCAAGCAGTGGGTGCTGCCCATGCTGGTGCCGGGTTCTGCCGAGTTCCTCAACATGCGCGTGAGTCAGCTCGAGGAGCATCCGGTCTATGCCAAGTTCTTTGAGCAGGCATCCAAAGGCCCGCTGTCCAAGGCTACGCCGATGGTGCCGCCCGGAGGCGCCGGTATCGGCATGCACGTCATTCCGGTCGAGAAGGCCATTGACGCCGCGAGCACCTCGGTGCCGATCGAGCATATCGAGCACTGGCTCGACAAATACGAGGGTAAGTATGCTGCCAGCACCTGCAGCTGCCGCGCGAGCCGTCGCGTGATGGGTGAGGGCTGCGCCGACGACCCGGCCGATTGGTGCATCGCCGTGGGCGATATGGCCGACTACGTGGTCGAGACCGATCGTGGCCATTACGTGACCCGCGACGAGGTCTACGACATCCTGCGCCAGGCCGAGGACAACGGCTTTGTGCACCAGATCACCAACATCGACGGCGAGAACAAGATCTTCGCCATCTGCAATTGCAACGTCAACGTGTGCTACGCCCTGCGCACCTCGCAGCTGTTCAACACGCCAAACCTGTCGCGCTCGGCCTATGTCGCCAAGGTCGAGAAGGACAAGTGCGTGGCCTGCGGTCGCTGCGTTGAGGTGTGCCCGGCCGGTGCCGCTAAGCTGGGCCAGAAGCTCTGCAGCAAAAAGGCCGGCGGACAGGTGCCCGAGTATCCGCGCCAGGAGCTGCCCGATGCCACCAAGTGGGACCACACCAAGTGGTCGCCTAACTACCGCAACGATAATCGTATCGAAACGCACGAGTCCGGCACCGCGCCCTGCAAGACGGCTTGCCCCGCGCACGTTGCCGTTCAGGGCTATCTGAAGCTCGCGGCGCAGGGCCGCTATGACGAGGCGCTGGCGCTCATCAAGCGCGAGAACCCGCTGCCCGCTATCTGCGGCCGCGTGTGCAACCGCCGCTGTGAGGATGCCTGCACCCGCGGCCGTGTGGACTCCGCCGTGGCCATCGACGAGGTCAAGAAGTTCATCGCCCAGCGCGATCTTGATGCCGCGACCCGCTATGTCCCGCCCGTGGTGACGCCGACGCGCGCTGGCGGCTTCGATCAGAAGATCGCCATCATCGGTGCCGGTCCCGCCGGCCTGTCCTGCGCTTTCTACCTGGCCGAGAAGGGCTACAAGCCTGTCGTGTTCGAGAAGAACGAGCGCCCGGGCGGTATGCTTACCTACGGTATTCCCAGCTTTAAGCTGGAGAAGGACGTTATCGAGGCCGAGGTCGAGATCATTCGCCTGATGGGTGCCGAGTTCCGCTATGGCGTTGAGGTCGGTCGCGATGTGACGCTCGACGAGCTGCGCGAGCAGGGCTTTAAGGCCTTCTACGTGGCTATTGGCTGCCAGGGCGGCCGCCTTGCCGGTATTCCGGGCGAGGATGCCGAGGACGTGACCGTGGCCGTCGACTTCTTGCGCGAGGTCAACAGCGGCAAGATCGACGCGCTGCCCGGCCGCACCATCGTGGTGGGCGGCGGCAACGTGGCCATCGACGTGGCCCGCAACGCCTGCCGCCTGGGCTCCGAGCACGTTGAGATGTTCTGCCTGGAGAGCGAGGCGCAGATGCCCGCCAGCGAGGAAGAGCGCCGCGAGGCCATCGAGGACGGCGCACACATCAGCTGCGGTTGGGGTCCCAAGGAGGTTCACCTGGACGAGGCCGGTCGTGTGTGCGGTATCACCTTTAAGCGCTGCACGCGTGTCTTTGACGACGAGGGCCGGTTTGCGCCCGAGTACGACGAGAGCGACCTGCGTCGTGTCGATGCCGACCGTGTCGTCATGTCGATTGGCCAGTCCATTGTGTGGGGCGACCTGCTGGCTGGCTCCAAGGTGGAGCTTGGCCGCGGCCAGGGTGCCCTTGCCGATCCCCAGACCTACCAGACCGCCGAGCCCGACATCTTTGTGGGCGGCGACGTCTACACCGGTCCGAGCTTTGCCATCGACGCCATCGCTGCCGGTCACGAGGCCGCCGTGTCCATCCACCGCTTTGTGCAGCCGGGCTCCACGCTCACCATCGGCCGCAACCAGCGCCGCTACACCGCGCTCGACCGCGACGACGTTGTGCTCGAGGGCTACGACAACGCGAGCCGCGAGGTTGCCCACGTTGACCGCGAGCGCGAGAAGGCCGCGCCGTTTAGCGAGTACGTCGAGACCTTTACCGAAGAGCAGGTGCGCGCCGAGACCGCCCGTTGCCTGGGTTGCGGCGCCTCGATCGTCGACCCCAACAAGTGCATCGGCTGCGGCCTGTGCACCACCAAGTGCGCGTTCGACGCCATCCATCTGGATCGCGACCGCCCCGAGTGCTCCACGATGGTCAAATACGAGCAAAAGCTCCCAAGTCTCGGCAAGTACGCGCTCAAGCGTGCCATCAAGATTAAGTTCGGTCGCAAGTAAGTAGTCATAACGGGAACGGCGGAGGAAAAAGTGCACGAGCTCGGAATCGTTTATCACATCATTCGCGATGTTGAGAACGTGGCGCGCGCCAATGGCGTGAGTCGCGTTTCGAGCGTCACGCTGCTGCTGGGCGAGGTCTCGGGCGTCGTTCCCGACTTGCTGCTCGACGCTTGGCGCTGGGCGGCAGATAAAAAGTCCATCACCGAGGATGCGGAGCTTATTGTGGAGCCTGTCGAGGCCGTGACGCATTGCGAGGCGTGCGGCCGCGACTACGCGACAGTCGAGCACGGCAAGACCTGCCCTCATTGCGGCAGTGGTGAAACATACCTGCTGCAGGGCCAGGAGGTCATGATCAAGCAGATCGAGACCCCCGACGAGGACCCGGCAGACACTGTTCCCGATGACCCCTCCGACGCCCCCGACGCCGTCGACGCCGCCAACCCTCTCCACATCGTCTAGCCCCTAGTCGTTGAGGACGCTCTTACATGACCAGTCAATCAAGGACGTCCCCAACGACTAGTCGTTTAAGAACGTCCCCAATGACTAGTGGCGGCGGGCGTTGAGTTCGCCGGCCAGCTCGTCGAGGGTAATGCCGTAGCGCTCAAGCGTCACGAGCAAGTGGTAGACCAGGTCGCCAGCCTCGTAGCGGATGTGATCGTGATCGTTATCCTTGCAGGCCATGATCACCTCGCTCGCCTCCTCGGCAAGCTTCTTGAGCAGCTCGTCCTCGACATCGGTCAGCAGACGGGCGGTATAGCTCTCCTGCGGCGACGCATCGCGACGGCCGTGAATCACCTCAGCAAGGCCGGTCAAGGTCTCGCCGATATTTCCCGGCTGCACGTTAGCGGTTCTGACTCCCATGGTTATTTCCTCTCGTTACTGCAGCGTAAAGTAGGTACCGGCCCCATCGAACCGAGGCTTTGCACCCTTCTTCCCAAAGAACCCATCGATGACGGCATGGGCCTCATCGAGCCTTTCTTTCTCGGTCTCGAGCCAAAGCGACTGTGCCCCGCAGGCATCGGTCAGATGCACGCGGCACGGCACGCCCGCACGGAGGAGCTCGGCGTTACAATCGGCGACTTCGAACGGCGTCACGACCCTCATCGCGCTCCCCCTTCCACGCGCTTAAAGAAGCAGGTACGGTTGCCGGTGTGGCAGGCCGGACCCGGCGAGTCGACCTTGACCAGCAGCGTATCGCTATCGCAGTCGGCCCAGAGTTCCTTGACCTCCTGCATATTGCCGCTCGTCGCGCCCTTGTTCCAGAGCTCTTGGCGGCTGCGGCTCCAAAACCACGTGGTGCCGGTCTTGAGCGTCAGCCCCACCGATTCCTCATTCATCCAAGCAACCATAAGCACCTCACCGGTGTCATACTGCTGAACCACACAGGGAATCAGCCCGCGGGCGTCGTATTTAAGATCAGCAGCTTCTACTACCTCAGTCATCATTTCTCCCAAGTAATAACAGTAAGCCCCACAGGTCGGCGAGGGTTGTCCAGGTGCCGCAGGTTGCCGCGAAAGAGGAGCGACGCGTACTTTGGTACGCGAGCGACGGTTTGAGCGGCAAGATGCGGTGCCTGGGCAAGCCGCAGCGCTAGAAGTCCAACCTGACAGGGATGCCCTGCGAGGCCATGTACTCCTTCACCTGGCGAATGCTGAAGGTTCCAAAGTGAAAGACGCTGGCCGCCAGTACGGCGTCGGCTTCGCCCTCGATCACGCCCTCGGCAAAATGCTCGAGCGTGCCCACGCCGCCGCTCGCGATGACGGGGATTGGCACCGCGCGCGCCACGGCGCGGGTGAGCGCCAGGTCAAAGCCAGCCTTGGTGCCGTCGCGATCCATACTGGTCAGTAGGATCTCGCCGGCACCGCGACGAGCCGCCTCCTCGGCCTGTCTCTTATACACATCTGACGCTGCCGACGATAAGG
>USBX01000007.1 GCA_900552995.1 uncultured Collinsella sp. | reverse complement strand
GAGATTAGCGAGTGTCTCGTGGGCTCGGAGATGTGTATAAGAGACAGGCTCTTATATGAGTACGTTAACATAATCCTCTGCTTTTCCTACAGTGCACCATTTGGGCGTCCCCGCCTGCGCTATACTCCCCTCTAGAAGTGTTCCTGATTCGATAGGAGACTACATGTCCAAAGCACTCGACCCCAAAGACACCTGTGTCCTCGTTACCGGTGGCGCCGGCTTTATCGGCTCGCACACCGTCGTTCAGCTGCTCGAGGGTGGCTACCAGGTCGTCATCGTCGATGATCTCTCCAACTCCAGCGCCGTCGCCGTCGACCGCGTCAAGACCATCGTGGGCGACGAAGCCGCCAAGAACCTCACCTTCTACGAGGCCAACGTGCTCGACCGCGATGCGATGAACAAGATCTTCGATACCCATCAGATCGACCGCGTCATCCACTTTGCCGGCTTTAAGGCCGTCGGCGAGTCAGTGAGCAAGCCCGTCGAGTACTACCACAACAACATCGAGAACACCCTGGTGCTCATCGACGTCATGCGCAACCATGGCTGCAAGTCCATCATCTTCTCGAGCTCCTCGACCGTCTACGGCGACCCGGACAACCCGCCCGTCACCGAGGAGGATCCTAAGAAGCCCGCGACTAACCCCTATGGTTGGACCAAGTGGATGATCGAGCAGATCCTTATGGACGTCCACACCGCCGACCCCGAGTGGGACGTCGTGCTGCTCCGTTACTTCAACCCCATCGGCGCCCATCCGTCGGGTCTGATCGGCGAGGACCCCAAGGGCATCCCCAACAACCTAGTGCCCTATGTCGCCCAGGTCGCCGTGGGCAAGCTCGAGGCCGTTCAGGTCTTTGGCAACGACTACCCCACCCCCGACGGCACCGGCGTGCGCGACTACATCCACGTGTGCGATCTGGCCTCTGGTCACGTTGCCGCCCTTAACTGGATGAACGGCAAGACCGGCGTCGAGATCTTTAACTTGGGCACCGGCACCGGCACCTCGGTACTCGAGGTCGTCGCCGCCTTCTCCAAGGCTTGTGGCAAGGAGCTGCCCTACGTGATCCGCGAGCGCCGCGCCGGCGACATCGCTGCCAACTGGTGCGATGCCTCCAAGGCCGAGCGCATGATGGGCTGGAAGGCCCAGTACGACATCGCGGACATGTGCCGCGATAGCTGGAACTGGCAGAGCCACAACCCCAACGGCTTCGCCGACGCCGAGTAGCAAAAACCTACATACCGCTCTTGCCCCGATCTCACGTTGTGAGGTCGGGGCTTTTTCATGGCATGTAACCATTCGCCGAAAATCGACCAACTTTTTTATCTTGCCTGTACATGTTTAAACAACATGTTTTACAATAGGCGTATCGAATCAGAACATCGGAGGCGGACTGCACACCCATCGGCAGGCCGACCCCACAACAAGAAGGTTGGTGAGCGCATTCATGGAGCGTGCAAGCGGCGTCCTCATGCCCGTCTCATCTCTGCCCGGACCATACGGAATCGGCGGCTTTGGTTGGAATGCCTACGACTTCGTCGATTTTCTCGCCTCGTGCAAACAACATTACTGGCAGATTCTGCCCCTTACGACGACCAGCTATGGCGATTCGCCCTATCAGTCGTTCTCGGCCCGCGCAGGCAACCCCAACTTTATCGACTTTGCCGAGCTTATCGAGGCAGGGTATCTGGAGCAGCACGATATCGATGGCGTGTATCTGGGATCCGACCCCAGCAATGTCGACTACGGTGCTATCTTTGGCGGCCGCCGTCAGATTCTCGACCGCGCCGCTGAGCGCTTTGCTGCCGACAAGCCGGCCGATTTCGATGACTTTATCCAGGCCAACGAGGACTGGCTCATCCCCTACTGTGAGTTTATGACCGTCAAAGAGGAGTGCGGTCTCAAGGCGTTTTGGGAGTGGCCCGCGGAGCTCCGCACCCGCGGCGAGGCTTCCGCCAAGGTCTGCGCCGACCATCCGGCGCGTATGCTCTACCACCAGATGACGCAGTACTTCTTCGATCGCCAGTGGAGCCGCCTCAAGGCCTATGCCAACGAGCGCGACATTCTCATCATCGGCGACCTGCCCATCTATGTCTCGCGTGACTCCGTCGAGATGTGGGCGACGCCTGAGCTCTTTAAGATCGACACCGCCGGCAATCCCGTGAGCGTCGCCGGCACGCCGCCCGACCAGTTCTCGGCCACCGGCCAGTACTGGGGCAACCCCATCTACGACTGGGACGCCATGGAGTCCGACGGCTTCTCCTGGTGGGAGGGCCGCATTCGCGCCGCCCTCGACATGTACGACGTCATCCGCCTGGATCACTTCCGCGGCTTCGAGGCCTATTGGGAGGTGCCGTTCTCCTCGCCCGATTCGTCCTACGGTTCGTGGACGCAGGGTCCCGGCCTCAAGTTCTTCAAGACGCTCGAGGAAAAGCTCGGCACGCTGCCCATCATCGCCGAGGACCTGGGCTTCCTCACCCCCGGCGTCATCGACATGCGCGACAACTCGGGCTTCCCCGGCATGAAGATCCTGCAGTTTGCCTTTGAGGGCACCAACTCGTACTACCTGCCGCATAACTACATCGCCAACACCGTCGCCTATGTGGGCACCCACGATAACGAGACGGCGCGCGGTTGGTTTGAGGGAACGGCCACCCCGCGTCAGCGCGAGCAGGCAGCCCTGTACACCCATCAGCAGGCCGGCGAACCCATGGCAGATGCACTCAATCGCACCATCGCCGCCAGCGTGAGCGACACGTGCATCTACACCATGCAGGACCTGCTCAACTTGGGCAACGAGGCGCGCATCAACACCCCTGCCACGCTGGGCGGCAACTGGACCTGGCGCATGCTCGACGGCGCCATCACCCGCGAGCTCGAGCACAAACTCACCGACTGGACCGAGACCTACTTCCGCATCCCGTCGGAAGCCGAAATCGAGCTTCCTCAATAGGAGCTACCGCGCCCGACCCCTCCCCACCGTGCGGACGCGCTTGCTTTTTCCCGCGCGAGGCCACCCCAATCCCCTCGCGCGGGCTTCTTATGAATTGCAGACATGAAACAACCCATCACAGGAGAAAACATGCCCCAAATTAACCTCATGGAACTCGCCGAGCAGTCTTTTGGCACCTCGCTCGAGCAGCTCGACGACCGTCGCATTTACAAGCTGCTGGTCAAACTCGTGCAGGAGCGCTCCGCCACCTGCCCGCTCAACAACGGCAAGAAAAAGCTCTATTACATTTCCGCCGAATTTTTGATCGGCAAGCTGCTCATCAACAACATGATCGACCTCGGCATCTACGACGAAGTTAAGGACCAGCTCACCGCCGCAGGCCACGACCTCAACAAGATCGAGGAATTCGAGGTCGAGCCGTCGCTCGGCAACGGCGGCCTGGGCCGCCTGGCCGCGTGCTTCCTGGATTCCATCGCCACGCTGGGCTTGACCGGCGATGGCGTGGGCCTCAACTATCACTACGGCCTGTTCCGTCAGCGCTTTGTCGACAACCAGCAGAAGGCCGTCCCCGACAAGTGGCTCGGTGAGCAGGACATCCTAGTCGACGATGACCGCTCCTACACCGTCGAGTTCGGCGATTTTGCCGTTACCTCCAAGCTCGTCAACATCGATGTGCCCGGTTACGACCAGCCCACCAAAAACCGCCTGCGCCTGTTCGACCTGGCGAGCGTCGACGACGGCCTGGTCCCCGGCAGCTCCATCGACTTCGACAAGACCGAGATCGCCAAGAACCTCACCTTGTTCCTCTACCCCGACGATTCCGACGAGCAGGGCCGCCTACTTCGCATCTATCAGGAGTACTTCATGGTGAGCAACGCCGCCCAGCTCCTGATCGACGAGGCCGTCGAGCGCGGCAGCAACCTGCACGATCTGGCCGACTACGCCGTGGTCCAAATTAACGACACGCACCCCACCATGGTCATCCCCGAGCTCATTCGCTTGCTCACCACCGAGCATGGCATCGAGTTTGACGAGGCCGTGACCATCGTACGCTCCATGGTCGCCTACACTAACCACACGATCCTTGCCGAGGCGCTCGAGAAGTGGCCGCTCGCCAGCCTGCAGAAGGTCTCCCCTGCCATCGCCGACATTATCGTCAAGCTCGATGAGATCGCGAAAGCCGAGCACGATGACCCGCGCGTCGCCATCATCGACGAGCACGACACCGTCCACATGGCCCACATGGACATCCACTTTGGCTTCTCCATCAACGGCGTAGCCGCCCTCCACACCAAGATCCTGGAGGACACCGAGCTTCATCCGTTCTACGAGATCTATCCCGAGAAGTTCTCCAACAAGACCAACGGCATCACCTTCCGCCGCTGGATCCATGGGGCCAACCCCGCGCTCGCCAGCCTGCTCGACGATGTGATCGGCACCGACTGGCGCAGCACCGGTGACCTGAGCAAGCTTGCCGAATTCGCCGACGACAAGAATGTTCTTGAGCGCCTGGCCGCCGCCAAGTCCGAGGCCAAGGCCATCATGCGCCAGTTCATGGCGCTCGAGCAAGGCGTGACTATCCCGTCCAACGCCATCATCGATGTTCAGGTCAAGCGTATCCACGAGTACAAGCGCCAGCAGATGCTCGCGCTCTACATCATCTGGAAGTACCTCGATATCAAGAACGGCAACAGACCTAAGCACCCCGTCACCATCATCTTTGGCGGCAAGGCGGCGCCTGCCTACACTATCGCTCAGGACATCATCCATCTGATCCTGACGCTGTCGCAGTGGATTGCAAACGACCCCGACGTGGCTCCCTACCTGCAGGTTGTCATGATCGAGAACTACAACGTCACCGCCGCCGAGCGCGTGATCCCCGCCGCTGACATCTCCGAGCAGATCAGTCTGGCCTCCAAGGAGGCGAGCGGCACCTCCAACATGAAGTTCATGCTCAACGGTGCCCTGACCCTGTGCACACTCGACGGTGCCAACGTGGAGATTGCCGAGCTCGTGGGCGACGAGAACATCTATACCTTTGGTGCCTCGTCCAAACAGGTCGAGCAGCTCTACGCCGACGGCACCTACAACGCCGGTGCGCTCTACCGCAAGCCCGGAATTAAACTGCTGGTGGACTTCATCACCAACCCGGCCTTTATGGCAACCGGCAACGCCGAGCGCCTGCAGCGCCTGCACGACGACATTAAGGGCAAGGACTGGTTTATGGCCCTGCTCGACATTGAGGAGTACATCCAGACCAAGGAGCGCGTGCTGGCCGACTACGAGGACCAGGACGCCTGGATGCGCAAGGCGCTCATCAATATCGCCAACGCCGGCACCTTCTCGTCCGACCGCACCATCTCCCAGTACAACGACGAGATCTGGCACCTGAGCTAGCTCATTCCCCTTACCCATTCTCTTGAGAAACGGAGCCGTGACAGCACGGCTCCGTTTTTTGTGCCCGCACGTTACTCTGTGACCCGACTCGACCAAACAATCTCGATCTGTAACACCTAACCGGCAAAATTGGGTCTATCTGTTACAGATCAAGACAAACAGAATTGTCCCGATGAACTGTCTCAATCTGTAACAGGTAACCGCTGGAATCGGGTCTACCTATTACAGAATGAGACAGACGGGCAAGGCGGCTAAAACAATCTCAATCTGTAACAGGTAGCTGCCAAAATCAGTCCTTCGTGTTACAGGTCGAGATGAAAGGACAGGCAGCTCGACGCCGTCTCGTTCTGTAACATCTAGGCCCAATTTGGCCCTCTTCCTGTTACAGATCAAGACAAACTGACAGATGGGCAGCCCCGGCACAAAGAAAGGCTCCCCTCTCGCCCAGTGGACGGGAGGGGAGCCTTATATGTGACCGCGGCAAAAGGATGGCAATACCGCAGTCGCCCAAAGGGAGGGCCTGGATGAACCGGGCCTAGATAAGGTTCTTGCCAGACACCTTATCGAAGAGGTGGGTCGCGTTCTTCTCGAACTTGAACCAGATGGGGTCGCCCGCCTTGAGCGCACCCTTGGCCTCAAGGTCGACAACGGGAATGATCAGGACGAACTGGCCATCGGGAGCGGTCACGTGGACATGCTCGGTCGAACCCATGAGCTCGGTCACCTCGACGGTACCCTGGAGCGCGCCCTCCTCGTCCTTGTCGGCAAGCAGAATCTGCTCGGGACGCACGCCGGCCGTGATCTCCTTCACGTCGCCGCCGTCCCAGTTGAGAGCAAGCTGAGCGCAGGTCTCGGGGGCGAGCGCCACGTTCATATCCTCGGTCTTGACGGTAAAGCCGTTGCCCGAGCGCACCAGCTGGGCATCGAAGAAGTTCATCTGCGGCACGCCGATAAAGCCGGCGACGAAGATGTTCGCGGGATGGTTGAATACCTCCTGCGGGGTGGCGATCTGCTGGACGACGCCGTCCTTCATGACCACGATACGGTCACCGAGGGTCATAGCCTCGGTCTGGTCGTGAGTAACATAAATGAACGTGCCCTTGATCTCGTGGCGCAGCTTAATGAGCTCGGCACGCATCTGGTTACGAAGCTTGGCGTCCAGGTTGGACAGCGGCTCGTCCATCAGGAAGACCTTGGGGTCTCGCACGATGGCGCGGCCGATGGCGACGCGCTGGCGCTGGCCACCCGAAAGCGCCTTAGGCTTACGGTCGAGATACTCGGTAATGCCCAGGATCTCGGCAGCAGAGCGAACCTTGCGGTCGATCTCGTCCTTGGGGACCTTCTTGAGCTCGAGCGTAAATGCCATGTTCTCGTACACCGTCATATTGGGGTACAGAGCGTAGCTCTGGAACACCATGGCGATGTCGCGGTCCTTGGGCGCCACGTCGTTGACGCGCTTGCCGTCGATGAGCACGTCGCCCGAGGTAATGTCCTCCAGGCCGGCGACCATGCGCATCGTCGTGGACTTACCGCAGCCAGAGGGGCCAACGAGGACGATGAACTCCTGGTCGTGAACGGTGAGGTTGAAGTCCTCTACAGCGAGCACACCGTCCTCGGTAACCTTGAGGTTATGCTTCTTCTCCTCGGTCTTCTTCTTTTTGCCAAAGAAGCCCTTCTTTTTGGACTCGTTGTTGGGATACACCTTCTGAACATGTTTGAGAACGATCTCGGCCATGTCTTTACCTTTCGATACGCGGCGCCGCGCTGAGGGGAACCGCCAAAACTTGCAAAACAGTTACGGCATCAGCCCTTGACGGCACCTGCCACAACGCCGTCAATGATGTACTTCTGGCAGAAGATGTACATGATGACGATGGGGATGACGACCATCATGATGCATGCCATCATGGGGCCGAGCTCGACGTGGCCATAGCCGCCGCGGAAGTACTGGATCAAGATAGGAATGGTCTTGTACTTGGTGGAGTCGAGCGTAAGGTAGGGCAGCAGGTAGTCGTTCCAGACCCACATGGTCTCGAGAATGCCGACCGAAAGATAGGTGGGCTTCATGATGGGAAGGACGATCTTAAAGAACACCTGGACCGGGTTGCAGCCGTCAATCATGGCCGCCTCCTCGATCTCGAGCGGGATGTTCTTTACAAAACCGGCGAACATAAAGACCGCCAGGCCCGCGCCAAAGCCCAGATAGATAAAGCAGATGTTGAACGGCGTATTAAAGCCGATGCGGTCCGCCAAATTGGACAGCGTGAACATGAGCATCTGGAACGGTACGACCATCGAGAACACGAACAGGTAATAGAAGAAGTTCGAGATCTTGTTGTTGACACGAACCACGTACCAAGCGCACATGGAGCAGCACACCAAGATCAGCACGACCGACGTGACCGTGATGATGAGCGAATACATAAACGCCGAGGCAAAACCCTGCTCGTTTAAGGCATGCACGTAGTTTGCAAAGCCGTTGAACGTCTCGGGCGTGAGCAGATCGAACGCCGTGGTGGTGCTGATTGCGGTCCCCTTCTTAAAGGAATTGAGCGCAATCATGAACACGGGGTAGATCCACGCGAGCGACAGGATCGTAAAGAAAATCGAGAGCGCGCGGTTGATAGCCTTATCGCGTTTCATTACTGCTGCACCTCCTTGGACCTCGTGGCCTTAAGCTGGATCATGGAAATAGCGACAACCAGGATGCAGAAGATAACTGCCTTGGCCTGACCGATGCCCTGCCATGCGATGCCAGCACGCGAATAGAACGTGTTGTAGATGTTCAGGGCGAGCATCTCGGTGGAGTGCGCCGGGGCGCCACCGGTAAGGGCGAGGTTCTGGTCGAACAGCTTAAAGCCGTTGGTGATGGACAGGAACAGGCAGATGGTGATGGTCGGCATCAGGTTGGGGATCTTAACCTTCCAAAACGTCTGCCATGCCGTAGCGCCATCGACCTTGGCGGCCTCGATGTAGTCAGACGGAATGGACTGCAGACCGGCGATGTAGATGATCATCATGTAGCCGACCTGTTGCCACAGGGTCAGGATGATAAGGCCCCAGAAGCCAGCGGCGGAGTTGAGGGCGATAAGCTGGGCACCCACGTTGGAGAGCAGGCAGTTGATCAGAATCTGCCAAATGTAACCCAGCACAATGCCGCCGATCAGGTTAGGCATAAAGAAGATCGTACGGAAGATGTTGGTGCCCTTGAGCGCCTTGCGGGTGAGCGCCTGCGCAATGGCCAGCGCGATCACGTTGATGAGCACCGTCGACAGGAAGGCAAACGCCACGGTAAAGAAGAACGACGTGGAGAACTGCGGGTCGGTCAGTGCGCGCACGTAGTTCTCGATACCGACAAAGTGCGCGTTATTGATGGTAATAAACTGGCAGAACGAGAGATAGAAACCCTGGATAAAGGGAATCACGAACCCGATCATAAACGCCAGGCACGTGGGCAGCATAAAGAGCGGCCACCAGCGTTTGAGTGCTTTGCCCATAGAAGGGTCCTTTCAATATGCAGGGGGCGGGCAAACCTACGTCTGCCCGCCCCCTGTCGCTAATCAGATAGCTTGGGCAGCAACTGCTTACTCGGAAGCGGCCTTCTCGGTCTTCCAGCCATCGACGAAGGCGTTCTTGACGCCGTCCCACTTGGTGTTGTCGGCAGCATAAGCGATGAGAGCCTGCTTGAGGTTCTTCTTCCACTCCTCAGAGGGGATGTAAACGAAGTCCCAAGCAACGGTCTTCTTGCCGTCCTTGGCCATAGCAACGGCCTGCTGCGAGAAGACGTTGGTGGTCTCCTTAGCGCTCTTGAACGGGGCGGTCAGACCCATCTTGTCAGCGATGATGCTGGTGGCGGTGTCAGAAGTGACGCACCAATACATGAAGTCCTCGGTGGCCTTCTGGGCATCCTCGGAAGCCTGGGAGCTGACGCACCAGTAGTTCTCGCCGCCGGAGCACAGGCCCTGGTTCTCCTCGCCGTCGACGCCGATGTAGATCGGCAGCATGCCGAGCTGGTCGTCGGTCATACCGGCCTTGGTGAGGTCGGCGTAGGCCCAAGAGCCGTTCTGGTAGAAAACGGCCTTACCGGTTGCGAACTCGTTGGTGGCGTCGTCACCGGTCTTGGAGGCAAGCTGCGAAGGATCGCAGGTGGAGTCGGTGATATACAGGTCGAAGATCTGCTTAAAGTTGTCGAGATACTCGCCCTTGATCTCGTCGTCCTCCTGGTTGTGCTCCTTCTCGAACTCGTAGTAGAGCGGGAGGTTGGCGAGGTGGGTGGTGTAGCGCCAGCTGGAGGAGTCATCCATGCCGGCGGAAGTGAAGGCACCGTCAACGCCGAGCTCGTCCTTGCGGGCCTGGATGTCATCGGCGCAAGCCTTCAGCTTGTCGAAGGAGTTGATGTCCTCGGCCTTGTAGCCGGCCTTCTCGAGGAGCTCCTTGTTGTAGATGATGCCGTAGCTCTCCTGAACCCAGTCGATACCCAGATCCTTGCCGTCGGACTGCAGCGCCAGGGAGTCGTCGATGAGCTCGCCGCGGAGCTTGGTGTCGGAAAGATCGGCGCAGTAGTCCTTCCAGTTCTTAAGGCCGGTGGGGCCGTTGACCTGGAACAGCGTCGGAGCGGAGCTCTTGGACATCTCGGACTTGAGCTTCTCCTCGTAGGTGTTGGAGGCGGCGGTCACGATCTTGACCTCGACGCCCTTCTCCTTCTTGTACGCCTTGGCGATCTCCTTCCACTCCTTGTCGACCTCGGGCTTGAACTGGAGGAAGTAGACCTCGGCAGCGTCACCAGAAGCAGAGGAGCCAGAGCCGGCAGAACCACCGCAGCCCACGAGGCCCAGACCAAGAACCGCAGCCGCGGAACCAGCAAAGCCCAGGAACTGCCTTCTGCTCATTTCGTTCTTCATTACAATCCACCCTTTCACACCGTGGCGGCACCCTTTGCCGCCGCCTTCGGAGATTGGCTCGGGGACTTTGCCCCTTTTGCTGACTTGTACAATACGCTATTTGGCTAGTTGTTTGAACAAGTATTACTAGAGCGGTAGAAAAACTTCGGTGAACGGTAATTTCGACTTGATACTTGACAAGTTTTGTATAAACAATTATTTGTTATCGAATGCAGAGAAAACGCCCGATCAAGCCGATGCATCGTCGGTTTGACCGGGCGTTTTCGCTTTGAGGGCATGAGTCTCGTCAGGCTGCGAGCTAGCCGGCTATCGCTTGGAATTGACGCGGTAATGGAAGATCTCGGGGTGTGTGCGGGCATGCGTGACCTCGAACAAGATGCCGTCCGAGGTGTACGACTGGCTCTCCATAACGGCGACGCAGTTGTACTTGCCAAGGTCAAGATAGCTGCAGTCCTCATCGTTGGCGAGCTCGACACTCACCGTACGACGGCTCGCCATCACTTTGACACCGCGCTTGTGCTCCAGATAGCCGTAAATAGAATCTGCCGCGATCTCGGGAGTCAGGCCCTTGGCGATCGACGCCAAAAAATAGCCATGGTCCACTTGGCGCGCGTTGCCGTTGAGGCTTCGGACACGCACGACGCGAATCAGCTCCTCGCCCACCTTAAAGCCCAAGCGACGAGAGAGTTGCTCAGTGCAAATCAAATGTTCAAAAGACTTGACCTCGGTCGATGCGACGGCATTGTTGCGTTTTGCGAACTCGCCAAACGACTCAACCTCTTCGAGTGCGCCCAGCATATCGGTTTCGCCCTTAAGCCAAATAACGCGCACGCCCTTGCCGTGTATAGGCTGCACAAACATCTGGTCGGCCAGCATGCTCAAGGCGCGTCGAACGGTATTGCGCGTGCAGCCAAACTCCGCGGTCAGCTCGGCTTCGGTTGGCAGCATCTCCTGAAACGCATAGGTCCCGTTGATGATGCGCGAACGGATCTCGCGGTAGATTCCTTCGTAAATCGCTTTTGGCATGATTTCACCTCTAATGAATATGTATGGCTAGGCACGATAGCATTTCTTAAAGTTGTTTAAACCGATTATCGGTAAAGCACGGATTATTTACCGTCGACGGTTCCCCCGAAACCCAAATCGGACCGAATCAAAACCGTCAATGCGGCAAGCAGCCAGTCCTCTACAATGAGTTCATTGTTTAAACGTTCTTGCTCGCACAGCATGTTGCATCCGAAAGGCATATTATGCTGCAGAAAATCCAACGTTTTGGCGGAGCCATGTTCGCGCCCGCCATGCTGTTTTCTATATCAGGCCTCATGGTCGGCGTCTCCGCTCTCGCAACGACTGCGGACATCGTCGGCGATCTCGCCGTATACGGAACCCCTTGGTACGTTTTTTGGACCATCATCCAGCGCGGCTCGTGGACGGTCTTTAAGCGCCTTCCACTCCTTTTTGCCGTAGCGCTGCCCATCGGCCTTGCCCAAAAGCAACCGGCACGCTGCTGCCTCGAGGCGCTCGTAGCCTATTTTGCCTACTGTTTCTTTTTGAGCGAGATCATTAAGCTGAGCGGCGACAACCTTGGACTTAAGTACCCGTCGTCTTTAACCCCCGCCAGCGGCATCACCGTCATCGACGGCATCAAGACGCTCGACACCGGCATTATCGGCCCGCTGGCGGTATCGGCAACCGTCGTTGCCATCCATGACCGCTTCTACGATGCCAAGGTTCCCGATTGGCTCGGCACGTTCTCGGGTTCCTCGCTCGTCTACCTCATCAGCTTTTTTGCCGTGTTTGCCCTTGCCGCCATCTCGGCCGCCATCGTGCCCTTCGCATACGCTGTGACCGAAACGCTGCGCCACGCACTTGCGGGCGTCGGCCCCTTCGGCGTGGGCATCTTTGTGTTTTTGGAGCGAGCGCTCGAGCCCATGGGCCTGCACCACCTGCTCTACATGCCGATCTACTACGACAACCTGGTCATTAATGACGGCATCTACGCCGCGTGGACCAACTTACTCCCCATCCTCTCCCATAGCACGCGCCCCCTCAATGAGCTTGCGCCATGGGCCGGTTTTACCGCCACCGGCTGGGTCAAGCTCTTTGGCCTTCCTGCCATCGCGGCTGCGTTCTACTCCACCGCAAAGCCCGAGCGCCGCGCCGGCCTCAAGGTCATCCTGGTTCCCGCCATCGTTGCCTCAGTGGTCTGCGGCGTCACCGAACCGCTCGAGTTTCTCTTTATGTTCACCCACCCCGGGCTCTTTTTGCTCTACGCCGTCCTATCCTCCTGCCTTGCCATGACCATGAACTTCTTTGGTATCGTCGGTATTTTCTCGGGCGGTTTTATGGAAATGACGGCCTTCAACTTCATCCCACTCATGCGAATGCATGCCGGCTCCTACCTTTTGGCGCTCGGTATCGGTCTTGCCTTTAGCCTCATCTTTTTTGTTAGTTTTCGAGCACTCATCTTGGTCTATGACCTTAAGACGCCGGGCCGCGAGGATCATGTCTCCAATCGCGCGGCAATCGATCGTTTAACGGGAAGCGGGCTTGCCAAAGAGCAATCTCCCAATGGCGAGGTCAGTATTCAATCCGATCAAGATCACGTCCTCGCTGAGCGGGTAATTCAGCTTTTAGGTGGCGTTGGCAATATCGTGGGCGCAACCAACTGCGCCACGCGCCTGCGCGTCGAGGTCGCAGACCCTTCCATCGTTGCAGATAACGCGTCGTTTGTCGCGGTGGGCGCCAAGGGCCTCATCATTACGGGCAAGACCGCCCAGGTGGTCATCGGCATCTCCGTTCCCCGCGTTAAAGAGCATTTTGACCAGATCATGGGCCTCGAGCCGGGATTTGTGCCCACCACCTCGGCCTCCCCTGCCGCCAGCGCAGCCCATAAGCGCGGCGATATCTGCTTCTTCGATATCGATGGAACACTCGCCTGGCAAGACCCTCGAGTGGCACAAGAGCTTCCCGAGAGCGAGCGAGACCTCTCCCCCTATCCCAATGAAGCGGTCTCGCAAGCCATCCGTAATTATGTCGCTAAGGGCAATATGGCGTTTATCTGCACAGGGCGCACGCTGAGCTGCATCCATCCAAAGCTGCTCGATCTGCCCTGGACCGGCATCGTCTGCCTCGCGGGTGGCTATGTCGAACTTGAGGGACACGTGATCCGCGACTTGGCGATGACGCCCGGTATGCTGCAGCGCCTTGCTCCCATTCTTGAGCAATCGGACGAAGTGATTCGTTTTGAGGGACTCAATGGCGTCGTTCGCATGGGTGCCGATGCGCCCGACGCCCCCGGATACGCCCGCACCGTGGGCGATGCAATTACGCAGCTGCAACATTACAGCGCCTACAAGATCTTAATGTCCACGTCGCTTGCCAACCGCATCGCTCAGGATCAAGCGTTTGAGCCGCTGCTCTGCTTTAACGAGCTCGAGCTCGAAGTGACCGAGATTTCGCCTCGCGAATGTACCAAGCGCGAGGGTATCCAGTCCGTACTCGACGCTCTCGACCCCAACCATGGAACGGTGTATGGCATCGGTGATGCCAGCAATGACATCTCGCTGATGAACGCCGTCGACGTCGGCATCGCCATGGGCAATGCACCGGACTTCCTCAAGGAAAAGGCCGACTATGTCACCGACAGCATCGACCACGACGGCGTCGTCACCGCGCTCGAACACTTTGGGCTTATCTAGCCAAGCCCCTACCGCACTTGCGGCCGCATGGACCAATCGTCTTCAACCGCCGCGCTCGACGCCCTAATGTGGCAATATGTTGTCTGCATAATGCAACGATGCAACCTATCAAAGAATGCGAGAACCCGTGTCCAGTCCGTTTACCAGCTTTTTAGCCCAGCACTTTGACCAGATTAACGACTATCTGGCCACGTTCTTTGACGGACAGGCGACTTCCGCCGATATCGAGCGCTACCTGTATACCCCGCTCTCGGCATTTACGGCAAACGCTGGCAAGCGCCACCGCCCGCTCATCTGCATGCTCGCCGCCACTGCGGTAGGCGGCAGCTTTGAGAGCGCCCGCAGCGCAGCGGCGGCCATCGAGCATTTCCAGTCAGGCGCGCTGATTCACGACGACATCGCCGACAACGGACAGCTTCGTCGAGGCAAGCCCTGCATGCACCTTACCGAGGGCACGGGCCTTGCCATCAATTGTGGCGACCTGGCGCTCACCATGGTCACCAAGACGGTTCTCGACGACCCTACGCTGGAGTCCGACGTGAAGCTGCGCGTGCTCCACGAGCTTACCGAGATGATCGTCCGCACCATCGAGGGCCAAGCGCTCGACCTGGGTTGGGTCCGTGACGAGCGCTTTGATATCTCGGTTGATGACTACCTGGACATGGCGACGCACAAGACCGCGTACTACAGCGGAGCGACGCCGCTTGCCGCCGGAGCCATTATCGGCGGCGGCAGCGAAGAGCAGATTGAGGCACTGCG
Organism: uncultured Collinsella sp.; assembly: GCA_900552995.1. GTDB lineage: Bacteria > Actinomycetota > Coriobacteriia > Coriobacteriales > Coriobacteriaceae > Collinsella. The sequence continues at coordinate 2,995 of USBX01000007.1, read as the reverse complement.
CGCCTTTGGGCTGCACACGGGCCTTGCCTTCCAGATTCAAGACGACCTGCTCAACTTGATCGGCACCAAGGAGGCCGCCAACAAGGACTTCCGCACCGATATCACCGAGGGCAAGCGCACCCTCGTTGCCGTGCATGCCCTGTCAGACGAGCGCTATCACGACGAGATCGAGGCAATCCTTTCCTCGGGCACCGAGGACCCTGCGCAGCTCGCACGCGCCGTGGAGATCTTCCAGGAGACCGGCTCCATCGATTACGCCCACACCTATGCGCTCGACCTGACCGCTAAGGCCAAGGCCGCTATCGAAGGCGTCGAGCTCGACCCGCATGCGCGCGAGCTCTTCCTCTCAATGGCAGATTTCTTTGTGGAGCGTCTTAACTAGCGGGGGTCATAAAACCTGTGGGCAGCGAGTTTGGGTACAAGTTGCTACACTATTGAGTGCATGTTTATAAATTGTCTCGCGTTGTCTATCCGACACACGCTCAAAATAGTACGAATGGTACGCCGAAAGGGGTTCGTTCATGGAACCTATTACCACGGGCATGCAGGGAGCAGCCGTCGAGGATGTTCAGTCCCGCCTTCTGCAGCTCGGCTATACAATCGATGACGCCGAGGTTGTCGACAAGCGCTTTGGCACCACCACCGAGCAGGCCGTCAGCACCTTCAGGCTCGACAGCGGCCTTGCTGCCGGTCATGCCGTCGATATCCCCTGTTGGAGCGCCCTGGTCGACGCCTCGTATAAGCTGGGCGACCGCACTCTGTATCTGCGCATGCCCAATTTCCATGGCGCCGATGTGCAGGCCCTGCAGCGCGCTCTCAACGTTTTGGGCTTTGCCTGTGGCGAAGACGACGGCTACTTTGGTCCGCATACCGAGGCCGCCCTGCAGCAGTTCCAGGAAAATGTCGGCCTGTTTGCCGACGGCATGGCCTTCCAGGACACCTACGCCTACATCAACCGCCTGCACCATGTGTGGGAGGGCAAGCCCTCGGTCACCGAAGCCGAGTCCCGCATCGGTTTTGCTCGCGCCGCCAACGTGCTCGAGCGCTTTCAGATTGCCGTTATCGGCGAGGACCCCATCGCACGCAGTGTTGCGTCGCGTATGTGGAATATCGCCACGGCAACGACCGACAACAGCGGCATGATGCTCTGCGACTCCGAGGTCCCAACCGACGTTGACCTGGTGCTCGAGATCGCAAGCGACGAGCTGCCCGCCGACGCCGCGCCACGCGCCACGATTGCCCTCGCCGAGTGCCACAACCTGGCCCAGCGCATCCGCACCGCCAATGTCGCCGCGCAGCAGAAGCCGGCTCGCATTCGCATTGAGCTCACGGGCATGACGCGCTACAACGGCACCTTCACGGCCAGCGACGCGCAGACGCTCGCCGTACGCCTACTCGACGGCGTTTGCGATGCCCTCGCAGATTAGGTAAACTAGACGAGTTGCTTTTGGGCAACACCACACATTGGGACGTAGTTCAACGGTAGAACTCCGGTTTTTGGTGCCGGCTGTTGGGGGTTCGAATCCCTCCGTCCCAGCCATTAAAACTGAGCGCCCTAAGCCCATAACGGCCCAGGGCGCTTTCTTGTGGGCAAGCGGAGGAATTCGAACCCGCAAGGGTGCGGAGCTGAGGAAACGCGAAGCGTTTTCCAGCGCAGCACGCAAGGAGCGGAGCGACGCGGCGGAGGCGGGCGGCACCAGCCGCACGCGGACATCCCGCTGGGGGCACCATTTGAAATGCGAAGCCCGTTACCAATTCGGTAGCGGGCTTTTTGCTACCCATGTGCCGGGATTCGAACCCGAAGGCATAAATCACACTGTCGTCCAAGGGCCCGTGGGCAAAAAATGGCAAATATGAGTACTGTTACCAATTTAGTAACAGCGATTTCATGCCATCAGAAGGCAATTTGGACGCCAGGCGTCCTACGGCGGAGGAATTGCAGGCGTTTATCAGCTAAGTACTTGGACATATGTTGCGTAATGCTGCATTTTTTGCAAAAAATAATGCTACAGGGCTTGTGACAGTACTCATATTTGACGTTTTTTGCCCACGACCCCTTATTGCGTGGACGAATCAGTTGCAAAACGGGCTCCAAAGCGTCCCTCGCAAACAAAAAGCCGGGGCCCGCGCGATGCGGACCCCGGCTCAATACCGTGACGATATGTCAGTTGCGCCCTACACGTAGAACAGGATGTCGTCGTAGGTCGGGACCGGCCAGTAGTCGGCTGCCACGATCTCCTCCATGGCATCCACGGCGGCGCGCAGCGTATCCATAGCGGGAACGACCTCGTGCGCATACACATTGGCCTGCTCCTGGCCATCGAGGGCCTCGGCCTTCTGATGCACGGCGTCGAGCGCCTTGATGGAGTCGTTGATGGTGGTGATGCCGTTGCAGAGCTTGTTGAGCGTGTTCTGCTCGCACTGCATGGCGGCCTCGGCGCCGGCGGCACGAATAGTCTCAAGGCCCTTAGCGACCTTGGTGGCGTAGGCGGTAATGACCGGGCGATAGGTACGACGCGCCTCGCGAACCATCGTGGTAGCCTCGATGTTCATGAGCTTGTTGTACTTCTCGAGCTTGCAGTCGTAACGGCACTGGGCCTCGGCGCGGGTCAGAACGCCCGTCTCCTCAAAGAGCGCGATGGCCTTATCGGAAACAAAGGCGGGCAGGGCGTCGGCCGTGGTCTTGTTGTTGGCAAGGCCGCGCTTCTCGGCCTCGATGGGCCACTCGTCGGAGTAACCGTCGCCGGAGAACAGGATGCGCTGGTGATCGGTCAACACCTTCTTGCAGTACTCGAGCGCGGCGTCCTGGAACTTATCCTCGGGCGTACCCTCGAGTGCGTCGGCGAAGGACTTGAGCGACTTGGCCACGGCGGCATCGAGCACCAGGTTGGAATCGGAGACGTTCTGCTCGGAGCCGCAGGCACGGAACTCGAACTTGTTGCCGGTGAAAGCGAACGGGGAGGTGCGGTTGCGGTCGGTGGTGTCGCGGGTGAAC
>USBX01000006.1 GCA_900552995.1 uncultured Collinsella sp. | reverse complement strand
TACGAGATTAGCGAGTGTCTCGTGGGCTCGGAGATGTGTATAAGAGACAGGCGGTTGTCGCTGCAGTGGCGCATCACGTTGATGACGGCACTGCTGATATGTTCGACCTGCGTACTTATGAATTGCCTGGTTGGCTACTCCGGCATGCGCTACATGGACTCGATTGGTGCAGAAGCGTCGGCGCACAGCAAGGTGGAGGCGGCCTCGCCCAGCTCATTTGACCCGACAAACAAAGAGCTCGACGACGCGCTGACCATCGTCGTGAACGACGCCCAAGAATCGTTTGGCGCGACGAGCTGGTATATAACTGCGGCGGTGACGCTGCTCGGCGGCGTGCTGGCCTACTTTGTAAGCGGACATGCGCTGCGGCCGTTGCGCTTCTTTGCGACGCAAGTCGAGAGCGTGCGGCCCGACAACCTCGCCGACACAAAAATCAGCGAGGACGTGCCCTCTGAACTCAGGCGCTGCAGCGCGTCGTTTAACGACATGATTGCCCGCCTTGACGAGGGATTTTCCGCACAAAGACAGTTTACGGGCAATGCGGCGCACGAGCTGCGCACGCCACTTGCGCTCATGCAGGCCCAGGTCGAGCTGTTTTGCGCCGAGCACCCCGACGTCGACGCCGATACAGCGAGCCTGCTCGGGCTGCTGCAGGAGCAGACCGAGCGAATGACGCACATGACAAAGACCCTGCTCGAGATGAGCGAGCTGCGCAGTGTCCCTTGCAACGATGTGATTGACCTAGCGCCGATGATCGAAGAAGTGCTCACGGACCTGGCACCCCTTGCCGAGCAAAAAGACATCACGCTTACAAGTGAGGGCGACGCGCAAACGATCGGCAGCGACACGCTGATCTATCGGTTGCTGTTCAACTTGACCGAAAACGCCATACGCTATAGCGCGCCCAACTCGACCGTGCAAATCAACGCCTGCGCCGAAGGCGACCGCGTGCTGCTACGCGTGCGCGACCAGGGGCCGGGCATTCCCGAGCAATACCAGACGAGCATCTTTCAGCCCTTCTATCGCGTCGACAAATCGCGCAGCAGGGCATACGGCGGCGTGGGGCTGGGGCTTGCGCTGGTCTGGGAGATCGCCGCACTTCACGGCGGCTCCATCGAGGTCGAAAAGAGCTCGGAGCGCGGAACGACCATGCTCGTGACTCTTCCCACTCGCGCACTCGGCTCATTAAAATAACGAACGGGATGGCACGCCGCGTGGCGTACCATCCCGCACATAATATCGAGGATGTGACAAAGGGACTGTCCCTTTGTCACATCTGCTAGTTCTCGTCGCCTACCAGCTGAGTTAGCTTACTCCCACTCGACCGTGCCGACGGGCTTCGGCGTGAGGTCGTAGCACACTCGGCAGATGCCGGGAACCTCGGCGGTGACGCGAGCGGTAATACGCTTGAGCAGCGCCCAGTCGAGCTCGGGCACCTCGGCGGTCATGACGTCAACGGTGTTGATGCAGCGGATGATGCAGGGCCAGTCGTAGGCGCGCTTACCCTCGCGCACGCCGGTGGCGCGGAAGTCGGGCACGACGGCAAAATACTGCCAGATGGTCAGACCTGCCTTGTCGATCTCCTCGCGCACGATGGCGTCGGCTTCGCGCAGCGCCTCAAGACGGTCGCGGGTGATGGCGCCAAGGCAGCGGACGCCCAGGCCAGGACCGGGGAACGGCTGACGCTCAACCATGTTCTCGGGCAGGCCGAGCTCGCGGCCCACGACGCGCACCTCGTCCTTGTACAGCAGCTTGACGGGCTCGCAGAGCTCAAACTGCAGGTCATCGGGCAGGCCGCCCACGTTGTGGTGAGCCTTCACGCCATCCTGGGACTCCAGGATGTCGGGATAGATGGTGCCCTGGGCGAGGAAGCTAACCTCGTCGCCAACCTTGCGGGCCTCCTCCTCGAACACGCGAATGAACTCGGCGCCGATAATCTTACGCTTGGCCTCGGGCTCCTCGACGTCCACGAGCTTATCCAGGAAGCGATCAGTCGCGTCAACATAGACCAGGTTGGCGTCCATCTGGTTCTTGAAGACGTCGACGACCTGCTCGCTCTCGCCCTTGCGCATCAGGCCGTGGTTCACGTGCACGCAGATGAGTTGCTTGCCGATGGCCTTGATGAGCAAGGCCGCGACAACCGAGCTGTCAACGCCGCCCGAAAGGGCCAGCAGGACCTTCTTGTCGCCGATCTGCTCGCGGATTGCAGCGACCTGCTCTTCGATGAACGCCTGGGCAAGTTCGGGAGTGGTGATACGCACCATGTCGTCGGGACGCTTGTTGGGATCCATGCAGAGCTCCTTTTCGGTTCGATGGGAATGCGTTACACGTATGCAAACGCACCGTCACATGACCTCATTATATGCAGAACGAGATGCGTTTCCCATCGCTGCGACAGAGCTTTTTACAGGGGTGGTATTTTTTCCTAATGTCGAGGTCAGCTAGGCTTCGGTAGCCACCTTGGGAGCATCGCCAATAGACTCTTCCTTTATACGTTCGGCACAATCGTAGGCGATACCCACAAATTCAAGTCCCGAGCAACAGGAGTACAATTGCTGCTATTGTTGCCAGCTGTTGGGAGATGGAAGATGGACTGCGATGGCTACCCATGCGTTCCCATGCCGTTGATGTGCACCGCCTTTGTGCCGGGGCAGATTGACGTTGCGGTTGCAGGCATTTCCGACCCCGATTCGCGCGCCATCGCCACGGCAGAAGCGCTGTACTTTCGCGGACAGGCCACCCTTGCTGCCAAGACGGCGCGCCCCTATCTTGACGCCACCGATCCCGCACTGCGCTATTCCGCATGCTTTATCTGCGGATACGCCAGTCTGTCGCTCAACCGTATCGCCGACGCCCGCCGGTGCCTTGCGGGCATCCTCGATACGCCAACTGACGAGGAATCGCCCGCCGTCCACGCCACACATATCCTGTTCGCCTCGGCCGCGAGCGTCCTGCTGCACTTGCCTTCCCCGTATTCCGCCGAAGAGTTTTATCCGCTTGCGGCGCATCTGCCCGAAGGCCTGCGCCTGTTCGCCAGCTACGTGATGGCGCATGCCCTGTACCTGCGCGGCGAATATGGCCGCAGTCTGGGCATGGCGGAAAACGCCCTGATCATGAAACAGGGAAGCTATCCGATCTCGGAACTGTTCCTGCACCTGGCAGCTTCCATGGCATGCATGAGCCTCAAGGACATCGACGCCGCAAAAGCGCATTTTGGAGCCACTTGGGACATCGCGCGTCCCGACGGCCTTATCGAGCTCATTGGCGAGCACCACGGTCTTTTACAGGGGCTCATCGAGGCGTGCCTAAAACGCAATACCCTGACGACTTCGCGCGCATCATCGAGATCACGTACCGCTTCAGCTACGGCTGGCGGCGCATCCACAACCCCGATTCGGGCGAGGACGTGGCCGACGATCTAACGACCACGGAATTCACCATGGCCATGCTCGCCTGTCGTGGGTGGACCAACGCCGAAATCGCACGCCATATGGGAGTATCGCCGGGCACCGTCAAAAACCGCCTATCAGGAGTGTATGCCAAGCTTGGTATCGGAACTCGCGCCGAGCTGGTTGCCCACATGTTGCGCTAGCGGCCAGACTGCCCGGCGTATCGAAAGCACTCCGGGGGCCTAGCGCTTTCGCGCGCTCAAATTGGACATTTTGACCCTCGAACGGCACTACCGCCACGAAGCGTCTTCTCGCAAAATTGGATTATTTCCACCGATATTTGCGGGATGGGAGCCCAAAATGCTTGATCGCCGTTCGCTACTTATCGCCGGAACATCCTCGCTAGCGAGCATTATGTTGCCTCGCGTGCCGGGAAGCGAAAATGCCTTCCTGCTGCCGTTCGCGCCCACCGCGGCCTATGCCGACGAAGAAGATCCCTTCAAGGTGCTCGTTCTCTCGCGCACCATGTTTGGTGTAGTCGTGGTCGACGTCGCCAACAAGAATACGCCCATCGCAGGTGCCCAGGTCACGCTCACATCGCGCTATGCCGTAGGCAAGCAGCTCACCGCCACGACCGATGACGAAGGCACGGCCATCTTTGAGGTCGCCCCTCTTTCGGAAGACTACGTGGACGAGGCAACGCTTCTCGACGCGTACGACTTTAACGGCGGCATCTCCATTAGCATGGCGGGCTACCGCGATGTCGAGATTCCCCTCGCGCGTGTCCAAGGCGGAACCGCCATTACCGCACCCACACGTCCGCTCTCCGATGGCGAGCCGTACTTTCGCCAGCTCACATTCGACGAATGGGACATCCAGTACGCCGACGCTACGTTCATGGCATTGCCGAAGGACGACACGGCAAACGACCAACCCGACACGCACGCCCTTACCGTGCAGGCACATCTGCCACAGGGTGGACAGGCAACGCTGCACATCAACAAGGTAATGCCCGCCACGGGTAGCTCGCCCGAAACCGTCACGCAGATCGGCCAGATCAAGGCCAGCGCATCAGGCGCGGATAATCTGGCGACGTTCACACTCGAAGACAAGTTTCTCGACGCGGCATCGGGCCTTCTGGAGGAAGGGTGCAAGCTGCGCTTTGTCCTCGACTATCAGGGCAAAACCTACACGCTCTCATCCCCCATGGCCGTTGTCACCGCGCCGGCCGCAAAGGCGGAATCGGGCTCGACCACTATCGTCCCCACTACCATGGACCAAGAGGTCACTCCGTTTGATTTCCCCGCGGCGTTTCCCGGCATCGGCGGCAATAAGTTCACGTGCTGGATACCCACATTTCCGATCCTCTTCGATTTCTCGTTTGCTGGATACGTGCTGTTTGGCGGAGGATACAAACCAGCCAGCTATATGAACGATTCGGGCAATCCGGATCCGGAGTACTGGAAGAAGTCACCGCGCGAGTCGGGCGCCAAGCAGGCAAACCGCTACCTCGACGAAATGGAGGGGAAGTGGAATCAGTACAAAAGTATGAGTGCCGGTTCGGGCACCGATCCAAGAAACACCAAGCTCCTTCGCCACCATTGCACGCCGCTGTTCACGATGGATATCGCCACACAGCTGTACGGCTCGCTCGCCTACGATTGGGTGGGCAAAACCTGGGGTGACAACAACGACCCCGCATACGGCAATATTAAGGCCCTCTTCCAGGTAAGAACCGACCTCAATTGGACCGAGCAGTTTACCCTAGGACCGGTGCCGTTTTTCCTAAACGTCAACCCCTGGGTGCTGGCAAAACTGGCGCTCGCCGTGGGCGCCCACACGCACGGCAGCGGCGCGGCGTTTTTCAAGAACATTTCGCTCGACTATTCCAACACGTCGGGCTCGTTCACCATCCAGATCGGACTTGCCGTCACCTTTGGAGCCGGCATTGCAGGCGTCGCTTCGTCCGCTGTGCGTGGCGCCGCATCCCTCACACTGTTCATTGGGTACGAGAAGGCAGATGGACACCAGCTTCCGCGGCTGCGCGTAGGTGCAGACGTCGATGTCGATGTGATACTCCAGTTCGTAATGTTCAAGTGGACCACCAAGGCTTGGTCGGGGTCGTGGCCCACACTCATCGATTCGTGGAATATGTCGGTGAACAATGGCGACCAGTATGTACTCCAGCGCTCTGAGCTGGCATTGGGTGGAAATACGCCTTATACGTTGGATGCCTGCTTCGGCTCGGCCGGCAACGCCGAAGCAGGTGGTGTGCCGCAGTTTATCGCATCGGCCACCATCGTCACCAACGCCGAGCTGCTCGCACGCGCCGAGGTTAAGGCCACTGCCGTAAATGCCGCGCCTGTCGTGCGCGATTGGGATCAAGCGGCCACGCGCATTGAGCTCGAGGCGGATTCAGAAAGCGAAGACACGGGACAGATCGAGCATTTCGTCCATGCACTGGTAGAGAACGACGAAAACGCCGCGCCGATGTATGAGTACACCTACATCGGTCAGTCAACGAACGCCGTTGCGGACCCGAACGCCAATTCTGCCGGCGTGTCGGAGGACGAGCGTGGCGGCATAAAACCCTCGAGCGACAACGTGCTGTTTTCCGGCGTGCTCAGCGAAGCCCACATGAAGCTAACGATGATTGCCGGCGTAGAATGCCTGTTCCGTATCGCCTCGGTGCGCTACGGCGACAATGGCCGCTCGCGCCTGGTGGTGCACACAAAGGCAAACGGCACGTGGTCCGCTCCCACGCCCGTGGACTTTCCCCTTGGGTTTGGCGAGGGCGACGTGGAGCGCGACGGCATATTCGATTACGACTTCGACGTGGTGGAATATACAGACGGAAGAGGAAACCAGGACGCCTACGTGCTGCTGGTCTCGGGCGAGCGCCCCGCCGGCGACAACACCCTTTTCGATACGGCAAGCACAGCCGGCATACTGTCCGTTGTGCGCCTGCGCATAAGTAATGACGAGATCCGCGTTGTGTCGCATACGTCATGGCGCAGCATCTCGCGCGGCCGCCTGCAAGAGGATGGCTACCATTGCCTGCAGTGCCCGCGCATCACGGTAGGCAAGACGCTGATCGACGGACGCCTGTCGGGTGCCTACCTCCACCGCCGCGGAACCACCGCAGAAAAGGCGCTCGGCAGCGAGGCCGAGGTTGCGCTGGAATGCTTTACCCTGTGGTCGGATGATTTGGGCGACAGCCTGACGTTCCGCCAAGTTCTTCGCTTTCCGCAAGCACCGTCGAGTATCGAGCTGAGCGAGCCCGAGAATATCAACGGCAAAATGGTGGTGCCCGTTGCGTACGAGACCGCAGACGGTTGCGGCTGCGCATCGTACGCCGTGATCGGCCAGTCCATTGCGGGCTGGGGCGTTATGCCACCAGACGCCACGGTGCCCCATGCGGTGCCGTGGCCACAACATTCGGGCTTTTTGGCCACCGTCAACGAGCAGCTGCAGCATATTACTTGGACGCGAGGCGCATCGGCATTTGCAACGCAGCCCGTGGGTGCCGCAGGCTGTGGCCCGGCATCGTTTAGCGTAAGCAACAACGGCAGGTGCGCGCTCTATGTAGAGAACACCGATGGCAAGGTGGGGCAAACCTACGACGAAGAAGGCAACCCGGTAGCAGTAATGGGCAAGCACTTCCGCATCTTCGCCAGCACCTTGGCAGGCGATCTGTTCACGGAGCCGTTCGTGATGTGCGAGCTGGACCATCCCGTCGATCAGATAACGACATTTTTGACGTCGGGAGGCATGCTCTCCGCGCTCGCCACGCACATTGTGAGCGCGGAGAAGAGCGAGGCAGAGCTGCACGGCATCGAAGTGCCTCTGGTGGCGTGTGCCACTCCGACGGGCGCGGTCGCTACCTCGGGCGCGGTGGTGCCCGGAGCAGCAGGCGAATCCTTCATGGTCACGGTGCGAAACGACGGCAACACTTTGCTGACTGCCGGCACAATCGATCTGTACCGAGAGGGCTCCAGCCAGCCGTTCTCCAGCGCATCCATCGGATTCGGAGCGAACGCACGCATGGCTTCGATCTACGATCCAGAGCTTGCCGAAGACGCTTCGGCCAACGACATGGCACACGTAAAGTACGCGCTCGAGACGCTGGGCGCACGTTTTGCAACGCACCCGCTGGTAGCCGACAACGGCAACGCCGTGCTGGCACCGGGTTGCACGGCACAGTTCCGCATGAGCTTCGCCATCCCCGAGAGTTGGAGCGACGAAGTGGGCAAACGCGTCACGCTGTATGCGAAGGCGCGTAATCTGGTGGCGCTCGATCCCGTAACGCTCGAGGAGATCCGACCGGGCGCAAACTCGGCGCTGAGTGCCGTTCTGCACGAGCTTCATGTGCCCGACGCGGCATGCGAACGCTCAGAAGTTCAGGTCGGCGTATGCGACAGCGCGGATACGACAGGACTTCACGACGCCCCGATGACAGCAGACGGCGATGGTAGCTCGAGTGGCGGCGGTACTGACGAGGGCGGCGGCTCCGGCGGAAGCAGCTCCGGCAGTGGCAAGGACCACGGCAATAACAAGCGCTCCGGAAAAGCGGGCGCGCTTGCGGGCACGGGCGACAGCAACGTCCCCCTAACCGCAGCCGCAGCAGCGCTCGCCGCAGTTGGTGCCGGCCTTGTCGCCTACAGCGCCCGCCGCACGGCGCTCGAAAAAGACACCGCCAATGAGGACAATTCGGATAGGCCTCGCTAGCTCCTAGTTACTTTTGTGAGAGGCGCCGACTCGGCTCATCGAACATCAAAATGGGCTGGTTCTGAATACCCAGAGCCAGCCCATTGCGCATTAAATGTCGTCTGAGGAGTCGAGTTCTGCCTCGAGCTTGGCACGGCGTCTTTTCGCCGTGAAAAACGTTGCGCACAGGACAGCAAACGTGGCCGCGAAAATCGTCGCACCGCAGAACACGCCCGTGACCAGGTTCGCCAACCAAAAGACGCTTTCGAGCGGTACGATCTGCGCCTCAGCGATACAGCGCATTGCGGCAATAACAAGCGCGAACGCGGCGCCGCTAAGACCGCTGACAAGCAGGAAATATCCAACAGGAAGATGCTCGGTTTGCCCAAAACGATTGGTATCGACATAGCCCTTCCGCGTTTGCAGTCCTGCGCAAATCAACATCACGAGAACGAGCCACAAATACATGGCTGCCTCGAACGGCGTTGCAAAGCCATGCGGCATTTCACTAGCGTCGCTGTGAACCCACGTAACCTGTCGAGCTATAAACTGGTAGAAAAAGATCATCAACATGCCAAACGAAAGCAGCACGAAGCCAATCTTGTAGATCTTCGCGTTCTCAGCCTCCAGGCGTTCATCCTTTGGGCCGGCATATTCACGCCACTTTTGCACGATTTTCAGATCTTCATATTTCATAGTGAACTCCTAAAGAGCATTAGGGTCGGCGTCGGTTTCGTCTTCCCAAAACAAGTCGTTCAACGTAACGCGCAGCGCCTTACAGATTGCCACGCACAAATTGAGCGTGGGGTTGTAGCCGCCCGCCTCGATAAGGCCGATGGTTTGGCGCGTAACGCCCACGGCTTGGGCTAAGTCAGCTTGCGAAAGGCCAGCCGCCGCGCGTGCCGCCTTCATGCGTAGGTTCTTTTTGCCCGGCATGGAGTTCCTTTCGTAGTAATGGACAGATATCCGTTGCAACATGACAGAAATATATTGCATCCTTCACAAGATGTCAACTATATCTGTCATTATGGAAACCATGTCCGCCATCGCCATGTGGACATAACAATTTCGATTCGCTATTCAATCTTACTCGGACAAAACCGAGTCGGAAGGACCCGAGTAAGTGGAACTTATCAGCATGGCCAACGCGCACGCCAATAACCGGATTTGCCGGAACCATGCGTGCCCCATCGTTTAATAGCTCCGTTATTGTTCGATGATCTTCTTGACGACCGCGGGAACGCCTGCCGCCACCACGTTGTCCGGAAGGTCTTCCGTCACGACGCTGCCCGCGGCAATTACGCAACCGCTGCCGATGGTAACCCCCTGCAACACGGATACGTTCGCGCCAAACCAGCAGTTATCGCCTACAACAATAGGCAGAGCCTTCTCGAGACCCAAGTTGCGGTCCTTTGCCTTTAGGGGGTGCGAAGCGGTGTAGAAGCCGCAAAACGGCCCGATAAACACGTTGCCACCAAAGGTGATAGAGCCGCCGTCCATAAAGTAGCAGCCATGGTTTACAAAGCAGCCCTCACCAAAGCTCGTCTTGCTCCCGTAGTCAAAGTAGGCAGGCGAAAGGACCGTCAGCCCTTGCGGAAGATCGGTATCGAGCAAGGATTTCAAAGCGTCAAGCTGCGCGTCGCTTCCGGGTTTTGCCATATTAAAGTCATAGCAGAGCGCCTCCGCCTTTGCGCGTTGCGCCAGGAGCTCCTCGTCAAAGTTGGCATCATGCCACTCCCCGCGCTCCATCTTCTCTTTCTCAGTCATTGCGCCCCCTCAAACAACATGCAGTCTTGATGCGGCAATTCTACCAGCCGATAAGCCACGGTTTTAACACGAGCACCACGCCGCGCAGGGAATGACCGCAGAAGCTAAAGGTCACCGACTCCGAACGCGCGTTCGATGGAATTCGTGTTAGTTGGAATCGTCCGAGGCCTGGGCTATGCTACCTTGACTATCTATATGACTACAACGCAGCAAAGGAGCATCGAGAGAGCGAGCATGGCAAAAAACACCGCAAACTATGGTAACGACAGTATTCGTCAGCTCAAGGACGAGGAGCGCGTACGCCTGCGCCCCGCCGTTATCTTTGGCTCGGACGGACTCGACGGCTGCGCGCATGCCGCCTTCGAGATCCTGTCCAACGCCGTTGACGAGGCGCGCCAGGGCTACGGCAAGCTCATCACCCTTACCGCCTTTCGCGATGGTTCCATTCAGGTAGAGGACAACGGCCGCGGCTGCCCGCTCGACTGGAACCCCTCCGAGAAGCGCTTTAACTGGGAGCTCGTCTTTTGCGAGCTCTACGCAGGTGGCAAATACAACAACAACCAGGGCGGCGACTACGACTTCTCGCTCGGTACCAACGGCCTGGGCTCGTGCGCGACCCAGTACGCATCCGAGTACATGGACGTCACGGTTTGGCGCGACGGCAACAAGTACTCCCTGCACTTTAAGAAAGGCAAGGTCGTTGGCGCCAAAAAGAAAGCGCTTGAGATCGAGCCCAGCGACGAGGACCGCACCGGCACCACCATCAAGTGGCGCCCCGATCTTGAGGTCTTTACCTCGATCAGCATTCCCCACGACTGGTATCGCGAGACCATGCGCCGCCAGGCCGTGGTCAACGCCAACGTGACCTTCCGCCTGCGCATTGAGGGCGACGATGGCGAGTTTTCCGAAGAGGATTTTTGCTATCCCAAGGGCATCGAGGACTACGTGCTCGAGAAGGTCGGTACCGACTACCTTACCGAGCCCTTCTTTATCGAGGCTGACCGTCGCGGTCGCGACCGCGAGGACCTGCCCGATTACAACGTCAAGATCACCGCGTGCATGTGCTTCTCGCGCACCTTCATGATGCAGGAGTACTACCACAACTCGTCATGGCTCGAGAACGGCGGTTCGCCCGAAAAGGCCGCCCGTAGTGCTCTGACCAGCGCCATCGATGCCTACATCAAGCAACAGGGCAAGTACAACAAAAACGAGAGCGGCATTAAGTGGCAGGACGTCCAGGACTGTCTGGTGCTGGTGACCAACTGCTTCTCCACCCAGACGTCCTACGAAAACCAGACTAAGAAGGCCATCAATAACCGCTTTATCCAGCAGGCGATGACGGCATTCTTTAAGGAGCGCCTCTCGACCTATCTGATCGAGAACAAAGACGCCGCCAACAAGATCATGGAGCAGGTGCTCATCAACAAGCGCTCGCGCGAGAACGCCGAGAAGACGCGCCAGAGCATCAAGACCAATCTGCAGCAGAAGACCGACATGGCCAACCGCGTGCAGAAGTTCATCGACTGCCGCTCCAAGGACAAGAGCCGTCGCGAGATCTACATCGTAGAGGGCGACTCGGCAGCAGGCGCCATCCGCACCTCGCGCGATGCCGAGTTCCAGGGTGTTATGCCCGTCCGAGGCAAGATCCTCAACTGTCTGAAAGAGGACTACCCGCGCATCTTTAAGTCCGACATCATCATGGACCTCATGCGCGTGCTGGGCTGCGGTGTGGAGATCAAGGACAAGCGCATCAAGAACCTTGGCGCCTTTGACCTGGACAACCTCAACTGGAACAAGGTCATCATCTGTACGGACGCCGACGTCGACGGTTATCACATCCGCACGCTTGTGCTCACCATGCTCTATCGCCTGGTGCCCACGCTTATCGACGAGGGCTACGTGTATATCGCCGAGTCGCCGCTCTACGAGATCAACTGCAAAGAGAAGACCTACTTTGCCTACACCGAGCTCGAGAAGAACGGCATCCTCAAGGAGATTGGCGACCAGAAGTGCTCGATCAACCGCTCCAAGGGTCTTGGTGAGAACGATCCGGACATGATGTGGCTCACCACCATGAACCCCGAGACGCGCCGCCTGATCAAGGTAGAACCCGAGGACGTCACCAAGATGGAGACCATGTTCAACCTGTTGCTGGGCAACGACGAGACGGGCCGCAAGCGTCACATCTCCGAGCACGGCAAGGAATACCTGGACCAGCTGGACCTGCAGTAGCAGCAAATCGATAACGACGGCCCATAAGAAGTTCAAGAGGAAATCGTGGCAAAGAAGAAGACGAAGAACCAGCCCAAGAAAAAGCAGGTCAACGCCGAGAACGTCATCGGCCTGCACTCCGAGGTCACCGACCAGCCGATTACGCAGACGCTCGAGGTCAACTACATGCCCTACGCTATGAGCGTCAACGTCTCGCGTGCATTCCCCGAGATCGACGGCTTTAAGCCCTCGCACCGCAAGCTGCTCTACACTATGTACAAGATGGGCCTGCTCAAGGGCGAGCGCCAAAAGAGCGCCAACATCGTGGGCCAGACCATGAAGCTCAACCCACACGGCGACGCCGCCATCTACGAGACGATGGTGCGCCTGGCCACGGGCAACGAGGCGCTGCTTGCTCCTTTCGTGGAGTCGAAGGGCAACTTTGGCAAGTACTATTCGGGCGATCTGAGCTACGCCGCCTCGCGTTATACCGAGGCCAAGCTCTCCCCCATCAGCGCCGAGATCTTCAAAGACATCGACAAGGACCCGGTCGACTTCGTTGACAGCTACGACGGTGCCATGAAGGAGCCGCGTCTGCTGCCCACCACGTTCCCCAACATCCTCGTCTCGGCCAACAAAGGCATCGGCGTCGCCATGGCGTCCGACATCTGCGGCTTCAACCTCAACGAGGTCTGCACCGCCACGATGCACTACCTGAAGGACCCCGACTGCGACCTGCTCGAGTACATGCCCATGCCCGATTTCTCGACCGGCGGCGAGATTATCTACCGCCGCGAGGAGATGGAGAAGATCATCGAGACCGGTCTTGGCAGCTTCCAGATTCGCTCCCGCTGGCGCTGGATTCCCGAAGAGCGCATCATCGAGGTGTACGAGATCCCCTACACCACCAAGACCGATGTCATCATCGAACGCATCGTCAAGCTCTCCAAGGAGGGCAAGGTCAAGGAGATCGCCGACATCCGCGACGAGACCGACCTTTCGGGTCTGCGCATCGCCATCGACCTTAAGCGCGGCGTCGACCCCGACAAGCTCATGGCCAAGCTCTATCGCTCGACCACGCTGCAGGATTCGTTCTCGTGCAACTTCAACGTGCTCGTCGACGGCTATCCCCGTGTTATGGGCGTGCGCCAGATTCTGCACGAGTGGGTCAAGTGGCGTATTGCGTCCACGCGTCGCCGCATTAACTTTGACCTGGGCAAAAAGTCCGAGCGCCTGCACCTGCTGCACGGCCTTGAGGCAATTCTGCTCGACATCGACAAGGCCATCGCCATCATCCGCGGCACTAAGCTCGAGGCAGAGGTTGTACCCAACCTTATGAAGGGTTTCGACATCGACGAGACCCAGGCCGAGTTTGTCGCCGAGCTTAAGCTCCGCAACATCAACGAGGAGTACATCCTCAACCGCACCAAGGACATCGCCAAGCTCGAGGGCGAGATTGCCGAGCTTGAGGAGATCCTCTCCAGCGAGGAGAACATCAAGAAGGTCATCAGCGACGAGCTAGCAGCGGTCAACAAGAAGTACGTGATGCCGCGCCGCACGGGCAGGATCGAGCCCCATGAGGTTATCGAGGTAAGCTTGGAGCCCGAGGTCGAGGAGTACCCGGTCACCATCATGCTCTCGCGCGATGGCTACCTAAAGAAGATGACGGACCGCGTGCTCAAGAAGGCGACCACGCTCAAGTACAAGGACGGCGACAAACCCTTTATCGAGTTCCCGTCCTCCAACACCCACGAGCTGCTGGTCTTTACCAACAAGAGCCAGGTGTACAAGTGCAAGGTCACGGCGTTTGAGGACACCAAGTCGGCCCAGCTGGGCTCGTACCTTCCGACCGATCTTGAGATGGAACCCGACGAGAGCGTCATCTGGGTCATCGACCCCGAGGACTACAAGGCCGACGTGCTGTTCGTCTTTGAGAACGGCCGCGTGGTGCGTGTCGCGCTTTCTGGATACGCTACCAAGACCAACCGCAAGCGCCTTAAGAACGCCATCTACGGCGGCAGCAAGCTGCTGTATGCGCAGGTGCTCAAGGAGGACCGCGACCTCGCGCTGGTCTCGAGCGACTACCGCCTGATGAACTTCAACACGTCGCTGCTCAAGACCAAGACGACCACCAACACGCAGGGCGTCCAGGCCTTTACGGCCAAGAAGGGCCGCTCGGTCACCACCGTCGGCACGACCGAGGAAATCCTTGGCGCCGGCGTCTCGGCCGAGAAGTTCACCGCGCAGAGCCTGCCCTCCGCCGGCGCCCTCATGAAGGAAAATGACATGCCGAGTTTGTTTGACTAAAACAACGGCGACTAAACCGTCATGGTTTTACAAAGCAGCGGGGCCCGGAGCGCAGTAAACGCTGCGCCCCGGGCCCCATGCATTACACCAGCATCATCCCTATAGACAAAATGCCGCATAAAGCGGAACAGACATAAGCCCATCATTCATTCCAAAGGGCTTAGTCGATAGCCTGATAAGGCGCACGCCCGGATGGGTCTTTTTAAGTGAGGACAGACTTCGAGATCTTGTGTTCTCCCCCGCCTTGACTTCAATCGCAGACAAGCATCCCTGCTTCTCTACTACAAAGTCGATTTCCGCACGATTATCTCGCGCCCAATAATGCAGTGGATAACCCATGGCTGAAAGCTGTTGGGCAACGTAGTTTTCGGTAAGTGCACCCATGAATGTGCCGCCGATACCGGCAAGAATATCGGCGCGTTGAGCACCGGCCTTGGAGACCAGCAGCCCTGTATCCGCCTGATAGATTTTAAAAGCAGAAGGGTTAACGAAGGCCTCTAAGGGGCTTTCGATCTGCCCGACTAGGCTGCAGCGCGCCACCGTACCCGACAATACAAGCCAATCGAGAGCATCTCCAAAGAGAGACGCATTGCCCCCCGCTCGCACTACCTTGTATTGAAATTTACGATTCTCTTTGGCAAGCTGCTGTGGAATGGAATCGAAGCACGCACGCGTCTTTGCACTCAAGCGTTCATCAGCATATTTATTGGTGTCGGCGGAATATCCGTCGAGAATAATCCGATGCTTTTCGGCCACATCAATGATTGACTGATCATCGATGTACGTTTGGACCGCCTCGGGCATTCCGCCAACAACAAGATACTGTCGATAGAGCCCAAGCGCCTTTTCATGAAGGCTTGGCGCAAGAGGACCCATTATCTCGAATGATGAGCGTATCTCGTCGACCAGCTGATCGTGCCCCATCGCCCAGAGAAACTCCTCGAAATCGAGTGGAGCCATCTCAATCAAGTCGGTCTTTCCGACGGGGAACGAATACGACTGATGGTTAATGGCAACCCCAAGAAGCGACCCGGCAGCCGCAACGTAATACTCGGGAGCATCTTCGCAAAAGTATTTAAGGGAAGTGAGCGCTTCCTCGCATGCCTGGATCTCGTCAATGAACAGTAAGGTTTTGCCAGGCACGATACGCTGTCCCGTACGAGCCTCGATCGCACGTACGATCGAATGAGGGTCAAGACCGCCCGAAAAATCCGCTCGCGCCGACCGGTCGTTCTCAAGATTAACGTAGACAACCGATTCGAAAAGATCCTGGGCGTACGTTCTGAGCAAATAGGTCTTGCCACACTGGCGCACGCCTTTGACCAGCAAAGGTTTTCTATCAGCTCTGTCTCGCC
The DNA here is from genome assembly GCA_900552995.1 of uncultured Collinsella sp. Taxonomy (GTDB): domain Bacteria; phylum Actinomycetota; class Coriobacteriia; order Coriobacteriales; family Coriobacteriaceae; genus Collinsella. The sequence goes on along the minus strand of USBX01000006.1, from coordinate 2,659 downwards.
ATTCCCTAAGGAGCTCGTCTGCCTTGCGACGCATACGTAACCTTCCCTCATGAACTTCTATTTGACAATATTTTAACGCGGATTAATTTGTTTTCAGTTATTTTTCTGCGTTTAAAAATTGTTCTATACGGCACTTGAGGGAATTCGCCCCTATCTCTCGGTAAGGACAGCAAGCATTTCCACCAACGCTGATTGCCATGCGTTCTTCTTGTCCTTAGGCAAGCTTGCGAGCGAGCTCTCGCACCTCTTTCAACTTGGGCGAGGATGCCATGCTGTCGCGCTCGGTCATACCGCTGATGGTGACAATGCCCTGGTCCTCCCACTTGCAGTACGCGCAGGTTGACTTGTACATAGCGATCGCCGCATCATAGACACCCTCGCTGTGGCTATCGAGTAAAAGGGCCGTCTTGGTGAACGGGAATCCCGTGGCACCGAAGGCGTACAGGCGGTCGATGGCGGTCTTTTCCTGCGCAGTGATATCAAACCAGTAGATAGGCGAAGCGAAGACAACCATGTCGGTGTCTTTCAGCGACTCAATCACGTTGGCCATGTCATCCTTCTGCACGCAGACGCCCTCATGGGCGAAGCAGTACTGGCATCCCAAGCAGCCGGCGATCTTCTTGCTGGCAACGCGGATGACCTCGACCGTATGGCCGCCCTCACGCGCGGTCTCGGCAAACGCCTCGACCATGGTATCGGTATTAGCGCCCTTACGCGGGCTGCCGCTCAATACAACGATATTCATAGGATTCCCTCTCCCTCATGCTGCAGGCGCGCAGCATGCTTTCTTGTAACCAAAACGAATGGTGTTAATCAATCGCCAGCAGGCCATATCTCTTGTTCAAGTTCCCTAAAGAAGCTCAAGGCGATTGCGATTGCCTTATACAACGTCGAAAATCAAAGAGGGCCCATAGCAACGCCACCTACCTGAAATGACATGCGGTCAAGACGAGCTACGAGGATCGTGACGAGCCGATACCGCCCGCATGCCCCCTTCGGAATAGGCGCTGAGCAGCTCCTGAGCGTGAGCAAACTCGGGCCCTCGCCTCCAACCGAGCAGGCGGTTGACCGCGAGATTTCCCTGGACGTTGTGGACGAAGAGCAGATAGGCGTCCTCGCGCGAAAGCTCAGTCTCCTCCATGATCGAGGGAACCATCTGCTCGGCGCCGCGCTCGACGACGCGCTGTGCCACCCGGGCGTACGCGTCGTCATCCGAGTAGAGCAGATAATAGTCATCGTTTGCCGGCGGACGCTGGCAGAGGGCACCCGCCTCCGTTCCCTCGAGCGGCGGCACCGCCGCCAAGGCCTCGTCGATAAGCGCGTCGAGCAGGGCGAACTTGTCCTCGTAGTGCAGATAGAACGTGCCACGGTTGATATCGGCGCGGCGGCAAATATCCGCTACCGTCATCTTCGCGAAGCCGACCTCGGCCAGCAGCGCGAAGAACGCCTCCTGTATGACCGAGAGGGTGTAGCGCCGCCGGCGGTCGATCTTGGTTTCTCCCATCGCCTCTCCAATCTGAGTCGTTTGACAATGTCCAGTAGCTGTTCGTTTATCGACAGGTGCACGCGTTTGTTCATTGCCCCTGCGAAAATCAACAAGGATACTGTTTATAGACACCTGTTTTTTATAGCTGAAAGGGAGCACGGATGACCCTGTGCGAGAAGCTCGGCATCGGGCTTGTCAGCCGATCGTTTTCCCATCGGGCCGTCTATCGAAACGGCGGCACGTCATACGATTTGAGCGATTGCGAGCCTGCTGCTTGCAAGCAAGATATCGAGGCTTTTGCCCGCAAGGTGGGGAAGGCTGATTGCGTGTTTACGGGAGAGGCAGGTAGGCAGGCGTTATGAGCATCTGCATCAAAAATCAGATTCAGAATATGAATATCGTCATCGGCTGCACGGTGGGGTGTCCATATTGCTATGCCCGTAACAATGTGAAACGTTGGCATATGATTGACGACTTCGCTGATCCTGCGTTCTTCCCGAGCAAGCTCAAGATGATGGAAAAGAAACGCCCGCAGAACTTTCTCCTTACCGGCATGAGCGATCTCTCCGGGTGGAAGCTGGAATGGCGAGACGAGGTATTTGCAAAGATCCATGAGAATCCACAGCATCAGTTCCTGTTCCTGACCAAGAGACCCGATTTGCTGGATTTAGATACCGACCTGGAAAACGCATGGTTCGGCGTTACGGTGACGAGGAAAGCGGAGCTGTGGCGTATCGACGCCCTTCGGAAAAACGTCAAAGCAAATCACTTCTTCGTTACTTTTGAGCCGCTATTCGACGATCCCGGTACGGTCGACCTTTCCGGAATCAACTGGATCGTCGTCGGTACCATGACCGGGGCGCAGAGCAGGAAGGTTCATACGGAACCGGAGTGGGCATGGTCTTTGACGGACCAGGCGCACGCGCTTGGCATTCCAATGTTTATGAAGGAAGACCTCGTCTCTGTCATAGGGGACGAAAACATGATTCAGGAATTGCCGGAAGAATTCGAAAGAGTGCTGGAGGTGCAGAGAACATGGCGGAAGTGATCGATGGAATCCTCATCAATGAGGTGGAAGCAAAGAACATCATGACCAAGTCCAGCCTGCCGGTAGGCGGCTACTCGGTCAATCCCTATGTAGGCTGTACACATGCCTGCAAGTATTGCTATGCT